>JAKLHB010000043.1 GCA_022710345.1 Planctomycetota bacterium | reverse complement strand
ATTCCATATCAAGTGCATTTGCTCCATTTGCCACAAGAACTAGGCTTGGCCAAAAGATGGGTCATCCAAGATAGCCAAAAGAAAAGCATATTTTATAGCTTTCGATGGGCAAAAAATCCAAAGATATCGAATGAATTCTGCCTCATCAGCGGAGGATTCAAGCTATATTGGGGCCGGGCTAATTCTCAAGAAGCCAATATCCTAGCATTTCCTTTGACCACGTTGCAGGATCAAACCAACATCACCCAACCATGCTGGATTCATAGCCAGGACAAAGACTACATCGCGTTCCTCCAAGGCAATCAAATTTATATTGGTGAACTCACTGAATCCATGCCGGATCAGCCTCGCAAATTTGAAAAAATATGGCCTGTGCTGTTAGAAAAGGCCAACCAAAGCATTCATGCCATCAATTTTTTTCAGGCACGAATGAACAGCCAAGGCATTGCTTTGCTTGTTTGTGCATTTTCATCCCAAGGTGAAAATTTGTACCTGATGCAATTAGGCATGGATCTCCAAACACCTGAAAAAACAGAGATTTTATCCGATGGTATTTTTAAACTACCAGAATGGAATCAGGATGGAGACCGGGCTTTTGTTTATCGAGTGAGAAGAGTCTCTGCGGACGATGATGCGCAAGAACTATACTTATACTTGTATTCTCCAGGCAATAGTGGCGATGTGCTCAATCGCAACCCAACGATCCAAAACCGTGAAAAAGAGCCAGAACACGATTATCTCGGCCCCAGTTGGGCACAATGGATTATTGATCAAGAGCCTGTGGAAGGCATTGCCAATTTTTTCAAACAATCCGACAGCCCTCAACATTTTGGACTCATCTATTTTTCAATGGCCAAAAAACAATTGGGCTATCAAAGCATGCGCCTGGATTTAGGCCAATTCCCCATTGCATTTGGACGTGGCAGACAGATTGCATTTGCCAGCAATCGAAGCTATTATGCTGCTTTTGTATTTTTTGACCCTGCTCGACAAAAAAATATATTATACTTAGGGCTAATGAATTTCCCAACTCGTTAGCTATGCTTTAGCTATCTTTACCTTGTGCAATGAAAGAAATCATGTTGTTGGAAAATGCTATGGAATCCATTCTAATTGTGGAAGATGATCCTTCTATTTTATTAGGGTTAGAAAAAAATCTACGATTTGAAGGGTACAATTTATTGACCACCCAGGATGGCCAAGAAGGGTTAGATTTAGCTTATACCAAGGCTCCAGACCTTTTAATTTTAGACCTCATGCTGCCAACCATGAATGGCTTTGAAATTTGCAAAGCCATTCGCGATAAAAAATTGCCCATTTTAATCATCATGCTCACAGCCCGAGATCAAGAAATGGACAAAATCATGGGTTTAGACCTTGGTGCCGATGACTACATCACCAAACCTTTTTCTATCCGCGAACTCGTGGCCCGTGTCAAAGCCCTACTCCGACGCAAAAACCTTTTTGCCCCAGCCATGCAATATTTTACCTTTGGCAAATTTAGGATAGATTTCATTGGAAGAACTGTAACCTGTGATGACCGCATGATTGAGATGTCATCCAAAGAATTTGACCTTTTGAAATTTTTCATTGAAAATGAAGGCAAAGTCCTAAGTCGGGATGAAATCATCAATCGTGTCTGGGGTGCAGACTATTTTGGCACATTCCGCACAGTGGATAACTTTATTGCAAAGCTTAGACATAAACTCCTCCGAGAAGGAATCGAATACATCATGACTGCCCGCGGAGTAGGCTATAAATTTATGAGTACGGGTATGCCCCAGCAAGATAAAGGTGTTGAAAAATAAAAATCTGCCAGGTTTTCCGGTGTCCCGTCAGGACACGATAAGAGTCGACATAACCTGGGGTTAGAAACCCCAGGCTTTATTCCAAAACCGCTTCGCGGTAAAAAACTTTGCTGCAGTGCAATCTTATACGAATACGAGAGTTCTAATTATAATGTTTTTTGGGAAACTCCACTGAGATATTGGCTTTCCAAAAACCCGTTACCGCGCTTTTCAAACAGATTCAATACAATATCCAGCATGAGTAAACCAATCTGGGCACCTACAGTATAGCAATTTTTATATTGAATTCAATCGGGAAGCGCAGTATATGGAGAAAATCCAAGGAGGCATGAAATTGAAAAACAGCAAATTATATTTTTTTGCAGCCAATCTATTGATGATATGGAGTGCAGTTTTATTCTTTTGGAAACTTCTTCTCTCACCAGAAGCTAGCAAAGAATTGATTTCTGCGACCGCCAGCATTTTGTGCATGATTGCCAGTGGAATCTTGTTCACAGTATATTTCGCTGCGAAAAACGACGAAGCCAATAAAAAAGACTAAGATAGGTTCTCAGGAATCACTCTTTTTTTATCTGCGTTGCCTCTAATTCGGGGTGTTTGAAGCTTGAATCGGTTGAATAACAAAAGCAAGCGGCCTTTCACGGGCCGCTTGCTTTATTTTCAGACTCATTGAATCTTCAAACACTAAAAATTGGAGGTAATGTCTAGAACCTTACAAATTGGGGACGATGAAAAATTTTCCATTAGCCATGAGGTATTGAATTTGATGATCCGGAGTTAAAAAAACTAAATCAGCATCATGACCAATTGCAATCCGGCCTTTATTTTTAAGGCGTAAAGCATCTGCAACATTGGCTGTGACTACGGACAATGCGGTCTCCCAAGGTAGCTTTTCTTGCACAACAGTGTCAATCAATTCCATGAAAATGGATTTAGGCTTGCCTTTCTCCAGCTTGACTAGATTGCCTTGAGCATCAAAAGAAGGCAGGGACCCGCAACCATCAGAGCTCATGGTAATGTTGGCAAGAGGAACACCTGCTTGGAGTAGTTCAGCAATGGCTCGAGATGGCTTGATTTCTTCTTCTGGGAAATAAGGATATGAACTTGCCGTAATATCCACAAATCCTTTTTTTCCATAGATTTTGGCATCTTCAAAAATATAAGGATTGCGATTGCAGTGCGTAGGAATGAATTGACGGAATGGGAGTTCACTTTTTTCTATGGCAAGGTAAATGGGATGAAAAGGATTTTTTGCATCGCCCAGGTGGAGATTGACCACGCCTGCTTTGCTACCCAACATGCCAGCGACGCGCGCATGTTCGGCTAATCGGATCAATTCATCTGTGCTTGGCACAGAGCTACGGTGGTCTGAAATCGCGATTTCTCCGACACCAATGATTTCTTCAATCAGGCTAATATCTCGGCCAATGCTTCCTGTGATGGTCGGAGGTGGAACTTGGTAAGCACCCGTATAAATCCAAGCTGAAAGACCTTGCATACGCAAGGCTTTTGCTTTCATCAATACACTTTCTACATTGCGTGTAAAACCATCGGTTCCTAAGCAACCAATCACCGTGGTAATCCCGCCTTCTAACATATCCTCTACGGTCATTTCTGTGGTTCTGGTGATAGGACCACCTTCACCACCTGCACCAGCAATGTGGACATGTCCATCAATAAGACCTGGGATAACCTTGAGATTATTGCACTCAATTTCTTGGGCACCAGGAATCGAAGCAATGCTATTTTGAAGCCAGACAATCTTTCCACCAGCCACCAGAATGTCTTGTTTTCCTAAGCAAGCAGGCGAATACACTTCGCAATTTTTTAATAACAATATGCTCATATACACCTTTAGTAATTTATATCCAACGACAAATTGGTAATGGTGTACTTTTCTGCTTTTTTGTATGCTGTGGTGGCACTGGTCTTATAAAATTTAACATAGAAAGTCATCGAAACATCGCCATTTGGATCATACGTTTTGCCATTCACAGCATCTTGATAAGATTGAGCCAATTCAGTGATTGTTTTTGTGGTTTGATATGTACCAAAAATATGAGAGGGATCTTGCACAGAATGATTGATCAGGGTAATGAGAGGTTTTGAAGATACTACCGTCTTGCTAGTAAAGTGGTACGAATCACCTGAAGTTAAATAATGAAGACGGATATTGGTGGTGCAAAAGTAACTCGTGTTGGGGAAATTGGCTGTGCTCGCATCCACGATAAAAACGCCATATTCACCGACCACTTGTCCAGTTCCGTTTTTGATCATGAAGGCTGTATTTTCATCTACACCAATACCAATGGGATATTGTGTTTCTCTCAATGCCACAATCATGCGGCCTAAGCGGCCTCTGGCATCAAAATGGGTATCCGGAATCGCATCGTAGTTTTCTAGAAATCCAAAGCCTTTGGAAATACCACCATTATGATTATGACGGTCATTAGGATCTTGCAAAGAAACATCGCTAATCTTTTTGATGGCCATTTTGTTGTGATACAAATAGCCAATGCTGTTGCCTTCGCCATAGATTGTTTTGCCTTGGACTGCATTGCCTGCACTCGTGCCAGCAATAACACCTCCTCGGCTGTATAAACTACGGACAGCAGCCATCAATGGTGTATCGCTGCCATCGTCTTTGAGCAAAACTCTGGCATGTCGCGACTGATCACCGCCATTAAAAAAAGCCATTTCGCAAGCATTAACCAAATCCACATTTGCCTGGTTGTAAGCTTCGGCGGTATAGTTATCCAAAGCAATTGGAATGAACACAGGCGCAAAACCGTATTTTTCAAAGACGTGGCAATAGGATAATTCGATGACTCCATCTTCATCTGTGTAGTCATCATAATAAGCCGAACGAGCAGCAGCCATATCTTTTGCCCCTGAGCAAAAGATAGCAATTTTGGGCTGAATAGAACTGCTGCAAGACTTCAAAGCTCCATAAAGTTCACTATTATCATCCTCAATCGCACCACCCATAAGAAAAATAGTGCCCTGGGCGTTCACAAAAGCAAGACAAATAAGCAAGGCAATCAAAAAAGTATAAACGTGGCTCACGATGGTTTCTCCTCTCCATGAATTGTCCTACGTCCATTGGACCATGACTGGCCAAATCAAAAGAATCATAGCAAGAACGCAATAGATCAAGGTCAAAATGCCCATCCATTTCACCCATCTTGTCCAAGGAATTCCAGCTAAACCTAAAACTCCCATGGTCACACCAGAAGTAGGCAGGATTGGGTTAATAAGCTCGCACAATTGGAAGGCTAGAACTGCGGTTTGTCGCGTAACACCAACCAAATCGCTTAATGGAGCCATGATAGGAATGGTCAATGCAGCTTGGCCACTGCCGGAATGGACAAAAAAGTTAATGATGCATTGCGCATAAAACATCAACCAAGCTGTGGCAATGGGTGGAAAAATAGAAATGAAAGAAGACAGGCCATACAGAATAGTGTCTAAAATTTTTCCTTCTGTGGCAATGACCAGAATTGCTCTTGCACAAGCAATGACCAACACAGGATTCATCATGTCCTTGGCACCACTGGCAAAAGCCTTTACCGTAGCATCCGAATTCAGACCACCTGCAATAGCACAAGCAATTCCAAGCCCTAAAAATAATCCTGCGATTTCAGAAATATACCATTCCCATTTGAGAATGCCAACGACCAGCAAAATAATAGCAGCCATGAAAATGCACAAGACAATTTTATGCCGTGTGGTAAATTCCACTGTTTTGTCCACAGCATTGAGTTTTGCTTTTTTCTCACAATCTAGATCATACACAGGACTCAAGCTAGGATTTTTATAGATTTTGTTCGCATACCACATAACAAAACCAATGGTGACAGCCGTGATGATTACCCAGATAATGATGCGATAAGGCAAGCCAGAATACAATGGAATTTCCGCGAGTTGTTGGGCAATGCCCACTGTGAATGGATTAAAAAACGCACCAGCAAAACCAGCAGCAGCCCCTAAAAATGGGATGGCCACACCGACGATGGAATCATAACCTAAAGAAATCGCCAATGGAATAAAGATCACCACAAATGGGATGACTTCTTCGCACATTCCAAAGATTGAACCACCTAAAGAAAAGATCGTCATCATCACAGGAATAAAAATCAAATGCAATTTTCTATTTTGGCTCAAGACTAGCGTGATTTTGTGAATGGCAGCCGTAATAGCACCAGTCTCTTGAATGATATAAAATGCACCTCCAATGATGAGCAAAAAAACAATGATAGCAGACGCATCGGAAAAACCTTTGATCGGAGATGTAAAGATGTTCAACCCTTGTGGCTGGTGTGGTACATATTTGAATGAATCCGCAACTGGGATTTTTTTATTTCCTTTTTCAATTCTTGCATACTCACCGCCTGGAATAAGATAGGTGCAAATCGCAGTTAAAACCAAGGTGAGAAAAATCAACACCAAGGTATTTGGCATTTTCAATTTCAAAGTTTGGTTCCTTTCCCATAAACAGGTTTTTTTTGAGAAAAAAATAAAAAGGGCACTAAAAACACAAGCGTTACAAAAGACATGCACAACATAACTTCAAAAAAACACAAGCGTTACAAAAGACATGCACAACATGACTTCAAAAAAACGCAAGCGTTACAAAAGACATGCACAACATGACTTCTAAGCAGCGGGCAACATTTAATCTTCAACACCGATCTATTGTATCTTTCCATTTTCCTTTGTCAACCTAATTTTAGCTGTTTTTGATATCAACTATATTCAATCTTGATATCAAAAATCCTGTACCAACATTGCTAAAAGCTCTATGCGCTCGTGTATTGTTTCCATAGAATTGGGTTGCACCTGCTCTGGTGAAAAAAAATGCGCGACTGGATGATACAATATTTGGAAAATCTTTGCCTGCAATTTCGCAGATACTCTCTGCAAAATCAGGACGAGGTATCTGTCTGAGTAGAAATGTATTGACAACCTATTTTAGGATTGTATGATAGGCCTTCATTTGAAAGATGGGAGCAGCCCTGTTTGGCAAAGAGGCTTTTCAGGCAATATGCATCTGTGGTTCCAAGGAAAGAACCATCTGTTGTCATCATGCATCTGTGGTTCCAAGGAAAGAACCATCTATTGTCATCATACCGTCAGCGCACGTCTTAAAGCCGAACCCAAGGAGCTAATTTCCCATGTTGCAATTGCTGACACTGCTTCATTTGCGCTGCAATCTCCCAATCATGGGTCACTACAATCAATGTGTTCCCCTGCTCTTGGTGAAATTCCAAAAGCAATTGGATCAATTGATGGGCAGTGCTTTGATCCAAAGCGCCAGTAGGTTCATCGGCTAAAATCAATTTAGGCTCTTGGATCAGACTCCGTGCCACAGCCACTCTTTGGCGTTCACCACCAGAAAGTTGAAATGGATAATGGTTCATTCGGTCTTGTAGTCCAACACGTTTTAGAAGCAAGCGTGCTCTATCTAAGTATTGTTTGGGAGACTTTCTAGGCCATGCTAAACTAGGAATTAAGACATTTTCCAACACAGTGCATTGAGGAAATAGATGATGCAATTGAAAGATAAATCCAATCTCTTGGTTGCGCAACTGGCATAAATCCGGGGCTTCCAGTGTTGCAAGATCGCGGCTATTGACTTGGATTGAACCTTGGGTAGGACGATCTAGCCCTGCAATGAGATTGAGGAGTGTGCTTTTCCCTGTGCCAGAAACCCCGACAATTGCGATAGATTCTCCAAGTGATAAATTTAAATCAATACCCTTGAGTACCTCGGTATACGGCTCTTCATAATTTTTATAAACATTGGTTAAAATTAAATATTGTGAATTCATTAGAAACCTCAATAAGGATCTGACATACGCTTCAGTCTTCTTCTGGCTGAAGATTTCATGCAGAATTTTATGAAAAATTTTCTCATTTTGTTTATCTCAGTTTTTGCCTTATCCCAGGCAGGAAATTTGATTCGTTTGTGTGATGCTCATGCATTTACCATTGCATTTTATCGTTTAAGTCTTGCTTTTGTCATACTTTTCCCATTCACTATGCGGAAAGTGATCGCTGACCTTAAAACTAGCGATGCGAAAACTATTGGTAAAATTATATTTATGGGTTTTATCTTTGCCTTTCATCTCATTTTTTGGATCAAGGCCGTACAATATACCAAAGTAGCAAACGCTGCTATTTGCTATTCTATTTTGCCCGTGTTGATTTCTTTGGGAGCATTTATATTATGGAAAGAAGCCTTACATAAAAATATTGTGATTGCCATAATTGCTGGAATTGCGGGCATTTTCCTAGTAGGGTATGATGATTTCTCTGCTTCTGCTGAATACCTGTGGGGGGATTTTTTAGCAGTGATCTCAGCACTGCTATTTGCAGTTTATTTTTTGACTGGCAAATCCGTGCGGGCCACAAAAGACAATCTATTCATCATGAACCTGGTTTATTTTTTTGCCGCAATAACGGGCCTTTGCATGGTTGGTATAGAGCAAGCTTCTTTGACCGGCTTTACTTGGAAAACCAAAATCGGCTTCATTCTCCTAGCTCTTGTCCCTACGATTTTGGGACATGCCACATTTATCTATATTTCCAAATATATGAAGGCAAGCTTTACTTCAACTTTTATTCTCCTAGAACCCGTTTTTGCAGGGCTCATAGCATTCATAGCATTTAATGAAAAAATTACATTTTTGACTTTACTTGGCTATCTTTGTATTTTAGGCGGGTTGCTGTTTTTAACCTTAAAAAGAGAAGAGGCTGCTTAATCTATTTTAGCCCATACAAGAAGAACCGCTTGGACTATTTAGCCGCAAGCGGTTCTTTTTCCATCTTTGGAATTTAACTAGACTCCTTGGATTTATACAACACGCTCGATCCAGTTATATGGATCAGGCAAAATACCATGTTGTATACCAAGCAACGTCTCGTACAATTTCTGCGTATAAGGGCCGACTTTTCCATCTTTGATGATGGTGGTCTTGTCTTCAAAAGTCATGGATCCGATAGGAGAAATCACGGCTGCTGTCCCAGTTGCGAATGCTTCATCTGCTTTTAAAGCTTCTTCTAGGGTAAGGCGGCGTTCTTCTACTTTAAGGCCTAGTTGATCTTGGGCAAGCTGGAGAACAGAGCGACGGGTAATACCTGATAAAATCGAACCATTTAGATCAGGGGTAATAATGCTTTTTCCTATGATGCAGAAGAAATTGGCAGCTCCTACTTCTTCAATGTATTTGTCTTCTTTGGCATCCAGGTACAAGACTTCAGAAAAGCCTTGTTGTTTTGCTTTTTTGGCAGGATACATGCCAACTGCGTAGTTGCCAATAGCCTTGACACCACCTGTTCCGCCTGGTGCAGCACGATGATAATGTGGATCTACTTTGAGCTTAATAGGCTGAAACCCTGTCTTAAAATAAGGGCCTACTGGGGATGCAAAAACAATGAAAGTGTATTCATTGGCTGGAGCAACACCCAAAACAGCACCTGTGCCACATACCATAGGCCGAAGATACAATGAACCTTGTGCTGTGGCTTCTGGGCGATAGGGTGGAACATATTCTTTGTTGCTTTGCACAACATTGCGCACTGCTTCCATGAACATCTCTTCAGGGACAGCCGGCATACAAATCCGCTCGCAACTTTCGATCATTCTTCTGGCATTATCTCTTGGCCGGAATAGGACCACACCAACGTTATCCTTGGTATGGTATGCTTTCAGCCCTTCAAAAACACCTTGCCCATAGTTTAATACACCAGCAGCAGGCGAAATGGAGATATTGCCATAAGGCTGGAGAACACCGGGGTGCCATTGATTGCCTGAAAATACGGACACATACATGGTTTTGGATGGAGTTAAGGAAAAAGTCAACTCGTTCCACTGAATTTCGCTAGGCGTTACCATGTCAAGACTCCCATTAAGATTAAGATCACTGAAAAAAACGCAAGCCCATCTTTTTCACCACTAGCGAATGGTGCAATAATAGGCTACTATGGGAAGTCTAACTTAAAAAAAAAGCGTTGTCAAATTTTTTTGAAAAATCTTTACAGAAATCCCATATTTTCATAGAATATGCTATAATGCTTGCCAAAGTAGCGTTGGCTGTGTAACAGAATTATTTTTTGAAAGATCGAATTATGCAAAATTTTTTATTTTCTTTAGTCTTTGCATTGCTTTTGGTTATACCGTCTTTTGCTCAAGAACCAAGTGCACCAACAGACTTTTCATTTGTGGGTTCTTTGCCAGCAGAAACCATAGCATTTTTTGGCTTCCCAGATATGCCTGCTGCCCGTGCTGGTTTTGAAAAGAGTAATTTAGCTAACTTACTGGCAGAAAAAGAATTTCAGAATTTTCTAGAACCTTTTCGAGCTCATCTTGACAAAGAAATCAAGTTGTTTTTAGAGCAAGCCGAACAAAAGCTTGGTTTTTCAGCCACAGCCCAAAAAGAGCTGCTCAATTTTAATCAACTCTTGGTAGCTATGTTGGATGTTGACGTAAGCAACCCAATGAAGCCTATTCCGAGTATTGTATTATCCATTGAAAATCGAAAAGATGCCAACCAATACTGGGAAATGATTCAAAAAATGGCCGACCTCTCTGTAGAAGAACATGAAATTTATGGTGGCATGAAAATTTGGACAAGCCCTAAACTGCCTTTGTACTTTGGTGTGTTTCATCATTCTTTCCTTGTTGCCAATCAAAAAGCAGCACTAGAACAACTATGGTTAGCTCATTCAACTAAAGCAGACGGACGTTTGGTTCAAAATCCTGAAGTCCTTGCTTTGATCAAAAAATTAGTTCCAGAAAATGAAGCTTGCTTCCTGGGCGGATATATCAATTTTCAAAGAATTTTAAGTATTGCAAGCAATTTTATGACTCCTGAAATTGCTGCAAACCTCCAGAAATTAGGGATTTTTGATATTCAAAGCATCGCTTTTGCAAGCAATTTTTCCGGAAATCAGATGCACAGCTCCTTTATTCTCCATGCACCTGGGGCAAAAACAGGTATCCATAGCTTTTATCAAGGAAAAAAGCTGAATATCACTGAATTAGCCAACCAATTTCCATCCAATGTCATTGGCTTTAGTAGTAGCGGGGTAAGTCTAGTGGCATTACTAGAACGGCTGGAAGAAATTGCAGAATTATTAGACCCAGACGAAAGTCAAGGGCTATTGCTCAAGTTGCAGACCATTGTTCGATTGCTTGAAATGCAGTTTGGCCTGAGCATCAAAGAAGATTTAGGTACTGCTTTTGCAGCTCCTATTGCCAGTTGCTCTTTCTTTGCTGGCTCAGGGTTATTGCCAGATAATATCACCTTGATCCCGATTTTGAATCAACCCAAAGCAGAACAATGCATTTCCCAATTAGCCAAGCTCTTGGATTTACAAATCAAAGAACTTCCGCGAAATCCTAAAATTTTCTATTTAAGCGCGCCTTTGAAAGCTTTTGGCAGTGATCCTTTCTCTGACTTAGAAAATGTCAATCCAATCCAATCTTTGGTGCAATCTATGACAATCGGGTTTTCAGGATATGCGTTTACTTATCTCAATGGCTCTCTATGTTTAGCCACCAGTACCCAGGCATTAGAAATATACCTTGATTGGAAGCAAGCACCCGGACAGGTAAGTCTAGCACAAAATGATAATTTCCAAAACATGCTTAACTTAGCCCCATCACATTGCTTAGCTGTGATGTATATGGATTATCGAGAAGTACTTGATCGTTGGCTAGATACTTCTAGGGTGATTTTACGGACGTTTGAAGGCTTGACTCGAGAATTCGGCATTCCCTTAGATACCGCTTTATTGCCACGTGCTAAAACCTTGGGCAAACATTTAGGGATATATTCTGCGACTATTTCATTAGAACCCCAAGGCTTGATGCTTTCCTTCCGCGGATCTTTAGATATTATGGGCATTTTGGCTGGTACAGCAGGCACTGCTGGGTTGACTGCAATTTTGTTAGATGCAGTAGCACCTAAAACACCTCCTCAAATAGAGCCTGATATAGAAAAACCCTATGATGATGAAGAAGGGGCATTAATCCCTGAGAAAAAGCCTGGCGCTATGGTACCTGAGGAACCCCAAGAAGCCTTAGAAGAGCATGAAGACCTGGAAGACGAGGAAGACGAAGTTTCACCGGGAGAAGAAGAACCCGAAGGTCCACCGGTGGAAGAGCCATCTATAGTTCCAACTCCAGATGCACCCAAAGATATTCCTTCAGAAGAACTAGAAGATGAGGAAGATCAGGGAGAACCCGAAGAACTAGAAGATGAGGAAGAAAATGAAGATTTAGAAAATCATGAAGACCTGGAAGACGAAGATACTGAGAACGGCGAAGAAGAAGAATAAATTTTTGAACAAGCATGCAAACTCATTCTAGTGTTTGCGTGCTTGCTCAGTATTTGGGTGCTATATTTCATACATTTGATATTTCCTAACTTTAGCTTAGTCTAAGTATTGCGTTATCTAATGTCTCTATTTCAATTCAGGCAAATGCCAGTCCGCGCAAGATTCTGCATATACTTCCTGAGGAAGCTGGATCAGCCAAAGTTGAGATTCAGGCTGCAGCCATTGGATCAATTGCAACAACCGTGCTTCTGGCATTGCAGTGCAGCCAGCCGTTGCAGTAAAAGGATTCCTCCATATATGGATGAATATACAACTGCCTGCACCAGGAATCACTGGGTTAGTGTTGTGTTCTATCATCAAAAACCAGCGATATACGTGGTCTTTTCGACGCAAAACTTCATACGATTGCCAATCTTGTTGGCTGATCGTGCGTTGATCCAAGAGACGATTGTAGAACAAAGACTGTGGATCATCTACACCTATCCAATCCGACGTGAGATGCGTGTAAGGCCACTGAAAATCATCAGGAGCTTTTTCTTGATAACCATAACACTGCCTGCGGATGAATAATATCCCAGCAGGAGATTTCCCATCTCCTTCTTGCTTGATCGGCCCATCAAGAGGAAATGAATTCGGCCAAGGACAATGATATCCTAATGTCCCTGGGCTTTGACTCCACCCAAGCCCATTCCTGCCGATTTTGACATCCCATTGATCTACCACATTCCACCCAACTTGAGTTTGCTCTAAACAATACAATTGAGCATTGCTGCTTTGCCAATCTTGTCCTAATACAACAACCAAACGTTGTGCTTCACTTTGTCCATAACTTAAGCATAAATACATAGATAAGAAAATTACCCCCATTTGCCAAGTCCAGGCCTTTGAGTATTGCATTGTAGTTCCTCCCATAGATTTTCACTTTTTGCTTGCTTTGCTTGAAAAACTTGCTAACATAAAAATTCGAGAAATATGCTGTTTACTTGGAATAGAGCTTTGGGAAAGTATATTTTGTAAAATAAAATCTATCTAAATATATTTTAACAAAAAAAATAATATGTCAACTTTTATTTTTCTGAGAGGAAAAAATAATGTTTAAATATTTGTATAGCATAGTATTATATGCCATATTTTTTTTATCTTTATCCTGCACCGCCTTGGATCCATCTGGTAGCTTTTTACAATATGAAAAGATTGAAAATACACCTGAGCCGCAATTAACCATCAAAAACCATTCGGACTTGGAAACTACTGTTTATGTGCAAGGAGATCAAAAATCTGAAACTCTTGTGATTGAAGCCCGTAAAGACACTACCATCACTCTTCCTCCTGGATTTTATATCGTCGAGGCTCAAGCATCTGGGACAATGAGCAACAAAACTACCAACCTTTTGCAACCAAATCAACGTTACATCCTGCATTTATACATGGGTATGAAATAAAAAGAGTTGGCTGTATAAGAAAACTTGCGCACTTCCGCCAATTGCAGCAGACGCTGTCGGACGATTTCTAGCCTGCAAAGCAACATTGCAAAGAACGTCTTTTGTCTTTGGATGTTTTCTGGGGCGCTGCTGAATTGGCACACGCTACTAATCGCAACTCATCAAAAATTGCGCACTTTCGCACTATCGCACTTCAGAAAAACTTGCGCATACTCATCGCACTTCAGAAAAACTTGCGCACTCCCGCCAATTTCAGCAGGCGCTCTCGGATGGCTTTTGTCTTTGGATGTTTTTGGGGCGCTGCTGAATTGGCACACGCTACGCACTTCAGAAAAACTGGCGCATACTCATCGCACTTCAGAAAAACTTGCGCACTTCCGCCAATTTCAGCAGGCGCTGAATCGTCTCAAAAATTCGTTCGAATGAGCTTTTGCATAACTATCCCAAGCGGCTAAAAAAAGATGACCGCTTCACCAATGATGGAAAACACGCGTTTTGAATTTGAACAATGCAGATTGACTTGAATCTATCTTGAAAGGCCACAAGGATGCACGGCGAAATTGAAATTCTAAACTTAAAAGGCCGGCCTAAATATGTGATTCTGCCTGGGGAATTCTTAGTGATTGGCCGTAGCCGTAGCGCAGATATTGTTTTAACCAATGATCCAGCAATGTCACGGTTGCACTGTAAAGTCTTTTACCACGATAAACAATTTTGGATTCGGAATCTTAAAAATACAAACTATACTCTGATCAATGACAACATCATCACAGATGAAAAACAACTTCAGCATGGCGACCAAATTCAAATAGGACATCATAAGTTAAAATTTTTTCAGGTTGCGGATGCCGCAGAGGCAGTTGTCCAAGATCCGTTTGGACATGTCAAACGAAGCGACAAGCTCATTGGAAAGATAGCTGTGAAATTGGGCCTTTTAACCGCAGAACGTCTCAAATCTGCTGTTAAAAAACAGCAAGAAATCGCTGCAGATGGGCCATATTATCCGTTAGAAGAAATTTTAATCTCTGAAAATTATCTTGGACCCAAAGATTTAGAAAAAATTCAAGAATATAAACTCAATATTCCTTACCATATTCCAAAATACAAATTGCAAGAATTGATTGGCATGGGTGGTATGGGACATATCTATAAAGGCCGTAATCTAAAGACTGCGGAGTGGATTGCCTGTAAAATATTCTCTTGCAATACACCTAAATACGAGCAGCAAATGAAGGATCAATTCCGCCGCGAAGCCGAAGCTTTGCTCTCATTTCACCATCCCAATATTGTACAGGGTATTGAAGCCGACGAAATTGAAGGGACTCCATATATTATCATGGAATATGTAGATGGCCCAACTCTACAGCAACATCTTAAGGATTGTGGAGGCCGCCTGTTGCCAGATGAAGCTGTGCATATTGTAATGCAAGTAGCTTTAGCATTGCAGCATGCCCATGAGTTGGGAAAAATCCATCGAGACATCAAGCCAGAAAATATCCTTTTAACGCCAGAGATTGATGTTAAATTGTGTGATTTTGGACTGGTGCGCAGCACGAATGATGGAGAGACTGAAGAAAATGTTTTTGGCACAGTTGCGTATATGAGCCCAGAACAAATCAAAGGAATGGTAGTTGATATCCGCAGCGATATCTATTCTTTGGGCGGAGTATTTTACCGCTTATTATTTGGAAAGCTTCCATTTCATGGCGATAGCAGACGAATCCAAAAGCAACATCTTGCCGAAGAGATCGCCTTCCCTGATGAAAGCAGTAGCGAGCAAAAAGCCGATCTAGCACGTTTAATCCGTCGTATGATGGCGAAAGATCCCAATG
Organism: Planctomycetota bacterium; assembly: GCA_022710345.1. Classification (GTDB taxonomy): domain Bacteria; phylum Planctomycetota; class Uabimicrobiia; order Uabimicrobiales; family JABWCH01; genus JAKLHB01. Next base: position 3,788 of record JAKLHB010000043.1, on the reverse strand, counting down.
ACCGATACCAAACACCACAGGAATTGATTCAAGACCTGCAAGTGCTAGAAGGCACATTAGCAGATGGTGAAAGTGATCTGAAAGGCACAGAAGAGCTGCCGCGTTTAGATTCAACTACGAAAAAAGCAAAACCTTGGTTGCCAGAGCAGCCTTCCAGACAATATCTTTTAGCCAAAACAGCAGAACACCCGATTAATGTTCAACTATGGGCTACTGCCGAATATCCACGCGAACCTAAAATCAGCAAAACAGCAGAGCGAACTAAGCCAGCTCGTAATGTAGGCACGGCTAGTTTCTTAGTCGGAAGACTAAGCAACAATCCTCATGTTTTAGGACTCTCTATTGTCATCTTGGTGTTTCTCTTGGCTACTGCAATTAGTATTGGATATTGGATGACCAGCGAAGATCGAGCGTACGCAAAATTTGCACGCGCTTTGCAAGTACAAAACTTGGCAGAATTAGATGCTGCAGCACGTTCATTCATCCAAAAATATCCTCAGAATCCTAAAGTTGCCTATGTCCAAGAACAATGGCAAAATATGCTTTTTGAAACTGCGTATCGTTCTCCTACTGAAAACGCACTTGTTGAAGCCCGCTTAGTTTGGAACAAAATTGAAGCCATTGATCCAAATACAGAAGCAGCAAGAAAAACTAAAACATGGCTTTTACAATTGGAACAAGAGGATCAACAGCGTCAAGAAGAATTATTCCTCACGCAGCAAATCGCACAAATACGCCAATTGATGCAGCAAAATGATCTGACCAATGCTCAAGAAAGTCTCACAAAATATCAAGCAAGATTTGAGAAATCTAAGCTACAACCTGAATTTGCTGCTGTTTGCCAGGAACTAGAGCGCCAAAAAATTTTGTCTCAGCTCAAGATTTGCCGATACTATGCTGCTGACGAACTCTCGTGCACTATTGCTCAAGGAAGCAATCCCAACTTGCCCAATAAAGTCAACATGGCATCTCTTTTATTAGCAGGTGATCGCCCCATGTTGGCCAAGCCTTTGATTTTCAAAGGGGTTTTCTTAGTCCAAAATCAAGACATTTGCTATGGCGTTGCCGTAACTGATGGCCGTGTTCTTTGGCAAGAAAGCTTAGAAGGCAGTGGCCTATATTCTTGGATGCTTTTGACGAATAAAGATCAACCAACATTCGAAAATCATTTAGCCGACAAAGTTTTTTTAGCCCGAGCAAATAGCCCAGAAATTAAAATGCTCCAATTGAATACAGGAAAAGTACTTTGGCATAAAATTCTCCCAAACCCACTGCACCTTGTTCCATTTTTTTGGCAGAATGATCTTATACTACCTAGCACAGATGGAAACTGCTATCGCATAAGCACCCAAACAGGACAATTACAAGGAGCCTGGCATTCGCAAGAGCCAATTCAAGCTTATACAACTGATTTAGAGCATAACCACCTTTGGTTCATTGCAGAACAGCACGCATATCAATTTGATGGAAAATCAGGCCAATTGATTGGATATCTCACTTGGCAAGGCCAGGCTGTGTTTACTGGTGCAATTTATGGTGATCATTTTTTCATGATCGCACAGCAAAAAGATCAAATAGCAGTGCATAAATTCAATGTGCTAGATAGCGGAATTATTCGGCCAATTGCCAAAACCGTCTTTATACCAGGCAAATTATCTAAAGCTCTTCTTCTGGAACCCAATAAACTAGGACTTTTAGTTGGCACAGATATTCTGGCCATTGCGTTACAAGATTTGACCTACCAACATTGGAATATATCTCAATCGCAAGCTGCGGCTGCTAGTGCTATCTTAACAAAAACAAAAGAGCTTATTTTACTAGATCAAGGAATTGCAAGCATTCCTTGGCCTATTGCCAATGCCAGCAAACCAAGCAAAATTCAATTTCCTAAAATTGCATTTCCAGGGACTCCTGCTCTGAATTGGCAGACTATAGGTAATGTCTATGCAGTTACTACAGTCCAAAATCAAACAACGTGGCTTCATGTGTTCTATATTACGCAGCAAAAGAAACAATTGCTATGGCAACGCAGATTTGGGGCATCAGTCTATGAATTATTGGCTTTAGAAAGAGAAAAAATGCTCTGGCTTTCTCAAGCAGATGGCAGCCTCATGCAAATTGTTCCCACATCCAAACCATTGCAGCCTACTTTGCGGATCCAACGAGGCTCATTATACGATGATGTTCGAATGCAAATGTTGTATATTCCACAAGAGAGCAATCCAGCAAGGCTTTTGATCTTGAGTACACTCGGAGCATCAAGACTTTTGCAAGCTAGCTCAGGGCAATCTGTCAAAGATTGGAACTTACGTGAAAAGCTAGACAATACATTAGTTCCAGGGTTAACACACGCTCAAAGCAAAGTTGTCTTTTTGATGCAAGCGAATCAAATTAAAACATTGTCTTTAGTCTCAGGAAGAGCTTTACCTGAGCCGATCTTAGGAAAAGAGCGGTTTACTATGCCTTTGCAATATAGCAATGGAATGCTTTTAACAGGTGATTCTAGCGCAAACTTAGACGCTTGGCAAGTCGTGCTGCAACCGAATTCAGTGAAATTTCAAAAAACATGGACATTTGCTGCCCAAGCTGGCCTTTCAAGCACGCCTCTCATCACAAGCAAAGCTATTTATCTAGGCGATAACAAAGGTATGTTTTATAGCATTCATCCTAAAACTGGCAAAGCTATTTGGCAATGCTCTCTGGGTGCCAAAATTCAAGCTCCTGCTATCTTGGCTGAGCCAGTGCTTCTAGCAACCACTGGCGATGGAAATGTCTTTTGTATAGAGACAGCCACTGGGAAAATCCGATGGCAGCAGCAAGTTGCTGGTCCTATCCTTGCAAAGCCAATTCTGGCCAGGACTAAAGTATACATAGCTACCACAACGGGTATGATTATAGCACTATCTAGCCAGACCGGCACAATCCTTTGGCAAATCAAAACAAAAGGCGGCATTCAGAACGCATTTGCTCAACTAGATAACAAAATTTATGCAGGCACAGACACAGGCTGGTTGCATATTATTCAAGATACTAACCCATAGGCACCCCTGATGATTGGGGAGAATTCTCCGTCCGTTATATTGAGGAAATATCCATGCCAAAACAGGCAAAGAAAGGTAAAATAATGCTGAAGCAGAGGCAACAGGCCTGCATAACTAAAATTGATCATGCCCAAATCCAGGCTATTTTAAAAAAATTAGACCTGCTTTATCCCAATCTCAGAACAGAGCTTGTGCATCAAAATCCTTTGGAACTTCTCATTGCAACAATGCTTTCTGCTCAATGCACAGATCGCCAGGTCAATCGTGTAACACCTGCGTTATTCCAACGATTTCCCTCTGCTCAAGCATTTTCTCAAGCACCTATATCTCAAATTGAGGAATGCATTCGTTCTACAGGCTTTTTCCACAACAAAGCTCGTCATATCAAAGAAACCTGCACCATGCTTTGCGAAAAATATAACGGAACTGTGCCTTGCCAATTTGAGGATTTATGCAGTTTGCCTGGCGTTGGTCGAAAAACAGCTAACGTAGTCCTGGGTGCAGTGTTTGGAATTCCAGCAATGGTGGTTGACACACATGTGCAACGCATTAGCCAGCGTTTAGGCCTGACACAAGAAAACAATCCCCAAAAAATTGAGGCTGATTTATGCAAATGTATCCCTAAAAAAGCCTGGAATACATTTTCATTGCAATTAATTCAATTAGGCCGCCAATGGTGTCCGAGCAGACAGCCTAAATGCCCTCAATGTCCTTTGCTCACCTGGTGTGCATACGGCCAAAGAAACA
>JAKLHB010000429.1 GCA_022710345.1 Planctomycetota bacterium | reverse complement strand
AAGTGCGCTTTTATCCATGCCATAGTATCGCTGGATGGCATTTGCCATAGATTCTGGGGTAGTCAATGCACAGTCAACATCACAGGCTAAGACAAACTTGAGATCTTCCAAAGTGATCAAATCTAATGGGTCGGTCATGGCTACAATCAAAGCTTTTTCGCTCTTTTTTACTGGAATGATGTTATGTTCTTCAACTACTTGCTTCGGAACTAAGGCAATCACATCTTTGGGTATTTCACCTTTGGCTAGGTCAACATAAGGCAAACCAAATTGGCGCGCTAGTCCTTGAGTGATTTGCACTTGAGTAGCATATTTCAATTGGATTAGGGCTTCTCCAAGTTTGCAGCCGTTTTCCTTTTGAAATGCCAATGCTTCACGCAATTGAGTCTCATCAATAATCCCCAATGCACGAAGGATAGAGCCCAATTGCCGTCTAACTTTGGCCATAAATGCCTCCACAAATGTAGAAATTTTTGATGAAAATAGCTTATCCTAAAGTAACGTAAAAGTCAAGTTAAATTTCCAGAACAGTTTGTCTTAAAATTTTCCTTGCATTTTTAGAAAAGGTGGAGTAAACTATTTGAAAACTTAATCATCCGAAAATTAAAAATCATCAGGAGAAGTTTTGTGTGTGCAGTAGAAGATTTGACCCATACGAGTTTTCGCAAATTATCTCATCTAGCAATATGTTTAAAAGAAAATATAGAAGCGAATTCTTCCAATTTTTTAAAAGATTTTCGATTGGTACCTCGAGCCATTTGTGATTTGGATTTAGATGAAATAGATACTAGCACAACGATATTCGGAAAACATCTCGCCATGCCCTTGATGGCAGCAGCCATGACAGGTGGTCATCCTGAAGTACGACCAATCAACGAAATCATTGCTCAAGTAGCACAAAAATCGTGCATTGCTATGGGTGTCGGTTCTCAACGGGCTGCTTTGGAAAAGAAAATTCCGTATATCAGCGAGTCTTTTCAAATTGTGCGTGAACTAGCACCTAATATATTATTGATCGGCAATTTAGGCGCGGCTCAATTTGGTAAAGAATGGTGTTTTGGAAAGCAAGAGGTTCAAGAAGCGATTGATTTGATCCAAGCCGATGCATTGGCAGTTCATGTAAATCCAGCTCAAGAATTAACTCAAATTGAGGGAGATACCTGTTTTCATGGGTTTTTTGATCGAGTGACAGAAATTGCAGGCCAGGTCAAGACCCCAGTTTTGCTAAAAGAAGTTGGTTCAGGGATGAGCAGAGAAGACGCATCTCGTGTTCAAGGCTCTCATCTTGCAGGAATAGATGTAGGCGGACTAGGGGGAACCAGTTGGGTTGCTGTGGAAGCATTGAGAGCTTTAGAGAAACAAGATCGCTTACATCATGAATTTGGAAGAACATTTTGGGATTGGGGTATCCCAACTGCTCTTTCTGTGGTTGAAACCCGCAGCGTCATGGATAAAGTAATCATTGCCACAGGTGGAGTTCGAAATGGGCTAGAAGCTGCCCAGCTCCTCGCACTTGGTGCAGATTGTGTGGGCATGGCTTTGCCCTTTCTCAAGGCTGCTCATCAAGGGATGAATGAAGTGGAATTTTTAGTTCAGAAATTTCAACTAGAACTGAAAGCCGCCATGCTTTTAACAGGGTGCCGCACAATTGCTGACTTACGAAAAATTCCTATTGTGGTCACAGGTATAGGACGAGAATGGCTTTTAGCCAGAGGTATAGACATGACTATGCCCTGGAGAGCTAAAAAATAAATTGGCAATCTGAAAGCACAAAGCATGCATCGTAGTCATCCCAGCAGCATATATGGCGACGCATAACAGTATCTAAGTCATTGGAATAAATGTTATTAGCAATCCTACAAGAATCATAACTGGCGGATTATGCGTATTTTAACAGGAGAAGTACCTATGCAGAAAAGAGCAGCAAATGCATTTTTAGAAAAAGCAGCCTGGTTTGTTTTATCTATTGCAATTCATGGCATTTTGCTCTGGGCATTTTCTTTAGGAATGGGCCAGAGTCCCAAGGGGCAAGTTGTTAAAATTGAGTTGAATATGAAGCTACAGCCTGAGCCACTGGAGCCATTTAAACCATCCCAACTTCCTGAGCCAGAAAAAATAGAAAAACCGTTGGAGAAAAAAGAAATCAGCGAAGTTCAAGCTCCGGTGGTTACTGATCCTGTTTCCCAGGAAACGCGGGTGACAGAGCATACCTCAGAACAAGGGGATCCAATGGCACAGAATCCTTATGAAGGTGCAGGGGATAGCCCTTGGGAAGGTACTTTGGTTGAAACAGAAATTGGAATTGGTGCTGGTGTTGGGGGTGCTGCCATGCTGAGTGGTAGATTTGGCAGAGAAAAATTATTACAAGAAGGTGGCAGCCAGCAAACTGAAGATTCTGTAAGACTTGGGCTTTTGTGGTTAAAACGCCATCAAAGTGAAGACGGAAGTTGGGATGCAGATGGGTTTATTAAATACTGCAACCAAGACCCGAAATATCCAGGAATTTGCGATGGCCCAGGCCTCTCATGGGTGGATCCTGGCCTTACTGGCTTAGCTTTACTAGGCTTTTTAGGCGCAGGCAACACAAGCACTGTTGGAGAATTTAAGGAAGAAGTTCGAAAAGCACAACAGTATTTACTCAAAATTCAGGATGAGCAAGGCTGCTTTGGTCCACAAGACAAACTTTATATGTACAATCATGCAATTGCAACATTGGCAATGACAGAAGCATACAGTATTTCGAATTACAATGCTCTTTTAAAAACAAGTGCACAAAAAGCTGTAAATTTTATTGTATACGCTCAAAATCCAGGTAAAGCTTGGCGTTACACAGCTCGTTGCAATGAAAATGATACATCTGTCACAGGCTGGTGTGTGATGGCATTAAAGTCCGCTAAAATTGGCGGGCTTGAGGTTCCCAATCAATGTTTTGAATGGGCAAAGTCTTTTTTGGACAGCATGACAGATAGGACAATCTATTTTGTTGGCTATACTTCTAATGATAGAAAATATGTGCAAGTCCCGGAATGCATGACAGCGGTGGCCATGACTGCCCGAGTATTTATGGGTGCCGATCCAAAAGATCTAAACTTAATTGGCGGTGCAGGGCTACTACAAAACAATCCTCCATTATGGGGTACGTATAAAGGCATCATGATGATTGATTATTATTACTGGTATTATGGGACTATGGCAATGTTTCAAATGGGCGGTAGTTATTGGACTCAATGGAATGATAAGATGAAAATTGCGATTGTGGATCATCAAGTCCGGGAAGGATGTTGCGCTGGTTCATGGCCCATTGCTGATCGTTGGAGCCAAGAAAGCGGCGGAAGAATATATGCCACAGCAATCAATGTGCTTTCTTTAGAAATTTATTATCGGTATGCAAAGGTATTCAAATAAAAAGTTTGTTACTTTTGATAGATAAGCTCGTTAGTTTTTGCAAATCTTGAAGTTAGCATTTATTTTAGAATTTAATTGATTTTTTGAAATTATAACATAACATATAGCACCATAAAAAGATTGAAGTCTTTGGATTTACTGTCATTCTTAGAACTCTCGTATAAGATTGCAGTGCAGCAAAGTTTTTTGCCGCGAAGCGGTTTGGGAATAAAGCCTGGGGTTTCTAACCCCAGGTTATGTCGGCTCTTA
>JAKLHB010000428.1 GCA_022710345.1 Planctomycetota bacterium | reverse complement strand
AGCTGGGTAACAAAATTATTCACATCATATTGCACCCACCCAACAACACTTCCAAAGTCTTGAACTTTGTCTATGGTCCCAGTGGTGGTAACAATTTGTGTGAGTGCATCACGTGGTTCAGAGACTGCAATGTAAAAACGGAAATAATTCACATATTTGGCAGAGCTAAAATCATACCGAAATGTAAATGTATCGTAATGTGCCCAGTTAATACCGTATGTTGAAGTATTTGAATCTATGAACCCAGCAGGATTCCAGCCAGAATGGTTGGTTGTCCCAGCGATAAAAGTGCCCATTGTTGCAATATCTAGTTTTTCTGCGTTGGCAGCCATGCCAATCACGAGCAAGCAAAGTAACAGAAAACTTTTTTTCCAATAGTTCATAGAATTCCATTTCGATAGAATGTAAAAATCTAATGATTCACGAAGAAAACAAAAAGCTTATCCATAGAGCTTAGATCAACATCTCATTTCCCTATCTCTATGATCTAATATTGCTTAAGCGGATAATTTCTGCATAAGCATCGGTTTTCATTTTAGATTCGTTTTTTCTGTTGTCAAGCTAATTTTGAAATTTTTTATCTTTTGGGTGCACTGCAACGATAATTTTAGGGCAATGTGCGTTACTCATCTTCCGTTTTTGGGTGGGTTTTGATCCATTGAATTTTTTCTTGCAATGCTTTAGCCTGATTCATTTTGCCTAATGCAATATAGCATTGTGCCTTAAGTTGCATTGCAGCAAGGTCCAAGGGCTCTGCTTCTTCATACTTTTCCAGTTCAGAGATTGCTGAAAAAGCGTTTTGCTGCTCCCAATAAGCACGTGCTAGCCAAAGCCTTGCAATATTAAAATCTGGCTTCAGCTCCAATGCTTTACGGAAATCTGCGATTGCATTAGCATTTTGTCGGGCAGTCAGATATAAAACTCCGCGTTCTATCCAATATCTTGGTTCTGATGGGACCAATTCCAAAGCCGCAGTTACGTACGCAATAAAATGGTCTAAAGTACGCGGCCTTTGTTGAGCAGCAGAAGTTTTGATTTCCTGGATAATTCCATTAATCAATTGAACAAGAAATTCTGTATAGCCCTTTTCCCAATTCCATTGGTTTTCAGGACTAATGTAAAATGGCACAACATCATATAAAATCTTAATATAGCCTAAAGCACCTCCACAATAAATGACAGAATCATTGGTGGCTTGAATTTTTTTCTGCACATTGGGCAGTTGTTGAATATCTTGTGCAGCAATCGAAGTATAGCCTGCTGCTGCTGCCAATCGCACTTCAGGATAGGCATCTTTGAGCATTTTATCTATATCAGGCAAAAATTGGGGATTGCTGCTGTTTAAAAGCCCAATTAAGGCATTGAGGCGGACTTTAGGGTTTTCATGGCTAAGGGATGACTTGAGAAATTGATTAAATAGGGGCTGGTCCCTTCTGCCCATGGCAGCAAAGAGAAGCATATTCAATCGAACATCACCTTCTTCAAGCAAACCCAGAGCAATCTCTAATATCTGCCTGAAATGCTTGCTTTGGAATACTCTTTGCGCGCCAACAAAACAAGACAAGCGAAACAGCAGAGGTTCCTTTGCATCCATGATGATGGGTTTTAGATTTTGAAAATCCATCTGTGCCGAAATGGATACAATGGCTTGTAAGCGCACAATTTTGTTCGCATCATACAAACATTGGGTAATCGCTGCATTGCCTTCTGGTGAGTTTAATTCTGCAAGTCTCATAATCGCTGCCCTGCGCACTCTAGGATCTTGGTCTTTCACAGCTTTGATCAAGAAGCTGAGATTTTGCATAGGCTTTTGTACAACATAATTATATTGCATGGACGGGAGTTGCTTTTTGAGATTTTCTAGATCCCAAAAATAAGCCACTGCATAAGCTCGTACCAGAGGATTTTCATGACGAAGGCATTGGAGAAACACCGCATCTGCAGTCTCTAAATCCAAAGCTCTCAAACGGCTTGCAGTGGTAATTCTCACACGTGCATCTTGATCCTGTAAAAATCGTTTTTGTAAAATATCTTGGGCTTGTGGTAAAGGCAAATGCCTAGCCATGAGGCACCGGACAAATGGATCAGGATGGTCAAAGTTAAGCTCTGGCATCTTAGAAAGCATGGCATTTTGCTGACGTAATAAAAGATACGCAAAACAGGTTACCACAGCATCTGTAGGTTTTTCTAATTTTTGTTGCAGAACCTGATACCCGGCCGGATGTTGAATATCCAAGAGCATTCGTGCTGCTAAAAATCTAAGAATATTGGATTCTTGAGGATCGCTTAAAAGAGATGTGAGGCATTCAATACTTTCGTCTGTTTGGCGCAGTATTGCCTGCAAAGGTTCTTTTTCATGGCCACCATAGAACCGGACTAACCAATGCCTAATTTGGACATTATGATCTTGCAGCCATTTTTGATGGATGCGGTCACGGACTTTTTGCAATCGCTTTTGGCCAGGTCCAGGATATTTTTTAGGGCATTCTATTTCCAAAAAATTTGTCAACTCTGGCGCAGGATACATGGCCAATAAGCCTGTTTCGGCTAATTCTGAGACTGCTTTTGAATCTGTAGCAATAAGCCCACGCACAAGCACATCTGCTTTTTTTTCATCCCATTGATGGCTAGCCGGCTGCTTGCTGTGACTCGATACAGCTTCTTGGAGATACTTTTGGAAAAGGGCTGTTTTTTCATCTTGAAATAGGTCAATTTGGAATTGTTTTTGATACAATATCCCATGTCCAAGCATTTTAAAATCATGCGCTCTAGCTAAAAATTCATCGGAGATCAATTGCATGCAAAGGTCTAAGAGTGGTTCCAGATCTTCTGGAGCTAATTGCAAGGCTTTGAGCCAATCAGCTTGGGCAGCCGAGTAATTTTGGACTTTTGAGTAAATATTGCCTCGACGATGATAATGCAAAGAGTTCCAAGGTTCCAATTGAATGCACTTTGTACGGCTTGATATGGCGGTTTGAAATTGACGTACTTCAATGGCTACAGTAGCAATGGCCTCATGAATTTCAATTTGATTTGGGCGTATGGAGCTTGCTTTTTGCAAAGCCTCTAATGCCTCGGGATACTTTTTTTGTTTTTGATAAATTTGGCCCATGAGCCAAAAGATTTTGGCTAATTCCTTAGCATTGCCATTGGCTGCGATGTTTAATTCCTCTAAGCTTTGGTCATATTGCTGACCAAGATATGCTAAATAACCTCGATAATAGGCCATCTCAGCTTTGACCTCTGGAGGTTGAGAAGCATTCAATTCTAATAAATATCCTTGGCATACTGAATATTGTTCCGTATAGAAGGCACAGCGGGCTAATTTCAAAATAATCATTTGATTTGGTGCTTGAGCATAGATTTTTTCGTATCGTGTTTTTGCGTCTGCATAAAGACCCAACTGGCATTCCAGATCACCTAAAGCTTCTAATACCTTGCTGCTTTGCTGTCCATTTGGAATTTGAGATATGGATTGCAGCAATTCATTTCGAGCTTCTGGAATATATCCTGCTTCTGCTAGCCATTGGCTTTTGAGCAAAACGTATGCTATATCTGCTGTGATTTCGACTAAACGTGCAATATCCTTGATGGCTTGGTCTAATTGTTGAAGGCTATAGTATACCTTAGCACGTTCCAATAAGGCAGATTCACATAATG
>JAKLHB010000427.1 GCA_022710345.1 Planctomycetota bacterium | reverse complement strand
AACAAAACACTTGCATTTCGAAATTTTGATCTCATTCACGTGCCATCCTATTTTTGGCTGGTTACGGAAACGTCTGATAAACAAGACTGAGATATTGATTTTACCAAAATCAAAATGCAAATCAAAATTGTTTCCTGAAGATCGAGCTATTTCTTCTCGTTTAAAGCTCGAATCAATGCTAATAATTTGGGATGATTTGGGTTAATTCTTCTTGCGATTTCGATGTCTTCGACCAGAGCACGATCATTATGCACAGCATGAGAAATACAAGCTCGTTGAATATAATATTCTGCTTTATTCGGATATTGCTTGATAAGAAGATTAGTATCGCTATATGCAGCCTGATATTGCTTGGATTGAAGGTATGCCTGGCCTCGGTATGCATAAGCATCCCAGCAAGATGGGTTCAATTGCACTACTTTGCTAAAATCTTGGATAGCGCTCTCCAAAGCTCTATTTTGAAGGTGATATTCGCCTTGGTAAAAGTTTGCCAAAACATGATCTTGGGAAGCACTCAGAAGTTGCTTAAATAATATCTCTGCTTTCTCATTTTGTTTAGTATCTACATAGGTACGTGCTTGTAATAACAAGAGTTCTAAATACCATGGGGAAATAATTTGGATCGTTTGTTTATAGCCTTTGAGAAACTTTTCATACGCTTCCATGCCATTTGAAGAGCTTTGTAGCGCATTTTCATATTTACCTATGCTATAATAGCATTTTGCCAAAACAAAGTAAAGCCATGGAGATTGCGGATATTCTTGCGTTGATAGAATGGCTTGTTCCATACACTCGCGTTGATATATTTCTGCTTCTTCAAAGGATAATGCTGCCATTTGAATTTTATTGAGATTTTCGTATAATTTAAAATATAATTGAAATTCTAATTCTTGAGATAAAATTTTAACATAGTTATATTTTTTATTGCTATACGAGCCAGGATAATATTCACAAATTTGATATGCTAAAAAACAACTATACCAATCCGTAATACGACTTAACTCCATAGCCTTGTCAAAAGAAGCGAGAGCATTTTCAAAAAATTTAGGCTGTGATTCTCGTGGAGCTCTCATGCCTGCAACCATCCAAATTTTGCCGCTTTCTTGATGCAAAGTTAAGTAATTAGGAGCTATGGCCAACAAACTTGCCAAACGATTTTGCACAATAGAAAATTCATATTGTGTGGCTAAATTTTCCCAAATGCTATTGAGCATTAAGGCTACGCAGTCTTGTACCTCTTTGCTTTCTGAGAAAGTCCGAGTGTTGGGTGGATTGGATTTTTGGGATTCTTTTGCTAGAACACTTGGTGTGGCAGGATAGATACGGTCATAAAAATAAATATTAAGGCACAATAAAAGCAATAATAACCCACACAAAATGAAGAGATATAGATGCTCATTCACCCATCGTTTCGTAGCCGCCCAAGTTAATTTTTGTTGCACAGAAATGGCTTTGCAATCCATATAGCGCTGAATGTCTTGGGCTAACAAAAGCGCATTGGCATAGCGAGCTTGAGGCTTTTTTTGCAAACATTTCAAGCATATAAGCTCTACATCAGGAGGGATACGAAAATTAATTTGTCTTGGACGGATAGGAGGTTGCTGAAGAATACTTAAGGCAATCTCTAATGAAGTACTCCCTGTGACAGTCTTTTGGTGCGTGAGCATTTCATATAAAATAGAGCCTATCGCATAGATATCAGCCCGTTTATCAATATTTCCTTGGGCAGTCACCTGCTCTGGTGCCATATAATAAATCGTGCCGATCATTTTCCCTTGACTTGAAGAAGAAGGCCCTTCATCTACGCATTTTGCAAGGCCAAAATCCATAATTTTAGGCTGTTGCTCATCCACAATCATAATATTTGCCGGCTTTAAGTCTCGATGAATGATTCCTTCTTTATGGGCATAATGCATGGCAAGAGCTATTTTTTGAAGAATATCCAAACACCAAGTAAAACTTGGAGTGTGATTTTCTAAATAATTTTCCAGCGTAACGCCTGCGATGTATTCCATTACCAAATAGCAAGTTTGTGCATCTTCTCCTATTTCATACATGGTGACTATATTAGGATGTTTCAGCCGAGCTGTAGCCCGTGCTTCTTTTAAAATCCTTTTTTGTTGAACACTTTTTTCTAAAGTAAAATCAATTAATTTAATTGCTACCACTCTGCCTAATTTAGGATCATACGCTCGGTATACTTTTCCCATGCCGCCTTGGCCTAATAAATCTAAAATTTCATATCGTCCAATATGTTGTGGCAATTGTTGTGCATGAAGTAAGTTGCGAATTACATCCAGGTCGTCGGGCATAATTTTCCTTTTCTAAATTTCTGATGGGATTGTGAGATATCAATGAGAGGCTCATCAGAAAGTACTGATCTCCATATCACACATCCCTATTTGACGATAGAATAACCTTAGCCGCTAGTTGAAAAACTCGTATTTATGTGCTATGTTCTCAAGCAACTAGGGTATGTTAGGTGTTGATCTTTTCCTAATATATATATAAATAAATTTTTGTCAATCTTTTATTGGTTTAGTTTGAAATTTTTATACTTTTTGCAGAAGCTCTGGTTGATCATCAAAAAATTTGCGAAAAAAAAGTTGCGAAAAGACAAAGAATGAGGTAAGCTACCAAAAATATAGTCAACAAAGTTGTTTGGCTTTAGAAATAGCAGCTTGAGTCAACTAAAATCAACATCATTGAAGTATTGGAGGCAGGAATGCGCTTTAAGCTTGCTGTACGATTTGCAGGAAAACTATTAGAAACATATCAATTTGATAAAGACCAAGTTACGCTTGGTCGGGCTCCGGACTGCGATGTGGTGATTGACAACCTGGGTGTCTCACGGGTCCATGCACAAATTGAAAGAAATATGGATGTATTTGTCCTACGAGATTTAAAAAGTAACAATGGTACTTTTGTGCGTGGTGAACGAATCCAAAGATATAACTTGAACCATCAAGACGAATTTTTTGTAGGCAAGCACTCAATCACATTTTTGTATGCAGAAGAACGCCAGGAAGAGACTCAAACCGGTTGGCTTGATGAACCAGCAGCACCAGTTGAAGAACCAGTCAAAAAAGAAGAAACAAGCCGAGACATCCAAGAAATGACTATGGCAATGGATGCTCAAGATATTGCTTTAATGGGGGTTAAAAAGCATTCTACCTTGGCAGCCTACCTTACAATCACCAACACATCAGGTATAAGGCAGCAGGTTGTGATCAATCGCCCTGCTATCTTTTTTGGTTCTCACCCAAAGTGTGATTATCAAATTGAAGGTTGGTTCATTAGCAAACGCCATGTATTGTTACTTAGGGAAGAAACTGGATTTAGGCTAATCCATCTAGGAACAAAAAAACCACCCAAAATCAATGGAGTAGAGGTGGATGACCAAAAACTAAAACATGGGGATGTTTTAGATATCGAAAATCTACGATTGGTATTTAACATTGGCTGTCCGTAGAAGATGCAAATAAAAAAAGCTGTGGACTCTCTGGAACACAGCTTTTTTATTGAACGGAAGAATAAGAGACAAAAAAACAAATTAGCAAAATTTATGCCATTTTTAATAATATACTAGATAACGAGTTATAGATAATTTTCGAAAAAAAGAAAAAAAAGTGTTGACAAATGGGGTAAAATCGGCTATAATTGGGGCCGTC
>JAKLHB010000426.1 GCA_022710345.1 Planctomycetota bacterium | reverse complement strand
TTTTTCGTAGCATTGATCGGCTAAGCTATTGGATTTTCCTAAGATTTATTGATGCTGAATTATTTTTCACACATTACCTAGCAAACGCTTCCCCAAGTTCGAAGGGTTTTTTTCTGATTGTTTCCAATACATTTTTGCGAAAAAAACTCTTTTTTTCCGGCCGTCCTGAGCACGATCATATAATCCTTCTATGCCTTCTTCATTAAATCGCTTATCCATTTCCGAACTGTCCTAACATCAAGCTCTAAACATCTTGCAATTCCTTGGGTTGTGTATCCTGCTTTCGTAAGCTTTATTATTCTTGCTCGATCTGCCAGTTTGTTATTATTTTATCTTGCAATATTTTCTTGATTTTTTTTATTTCATTTGGTGTAATGTATCTTACATTTATTTTCATAAAATAGGCATCCTTCTAAATGAAGATGCCTATTTTACTAAAATATTTTTTTTAAACCTTATTTTGTCAAGATTAGCAAGTTTTGGTCATCTATTACACCTATTTATTCAGCTTTCCAGCTTAGAACATGAACTTTTGAACGCATCTACAAATTTCGTTATTCATTGTATATTTTCAAAAAGATATCCGACTTTAAGCAAAGTCTGCCTAGGATGAATGCTCATACCATGCTTTGAGCCTTGCATAATCTGGATTAGGGCCTATGTGCAGTTCATAGACAGCTTCTCGCCAGGATAGTCCCTTTTTTTTAGCCTGGATGAGGCCATGTTCTAGTTCTTGCTCTTGGTTCAGTTTTTGTTGCACTAAATCAAACATAGAGCCTGAAACAATAGCTTCGCGATGTTTGGGGTTGCGCAAGGCTTGAATCAGGGCTGTCCTGGTGATTGGCATATTGTGATGGTGAGCAAATTCGACAACTTGTTGAAGGCATTCGCTTCGCATGGTTTCTTCATATAGCAAGCGAATTGGTAATGGTTTAGAATTCATCAAAACTCTTTCTGAGAAAAAAATGATATGGATACTTTTTATTCGCATTTAGATTTTACAGTGGCTATTCCAACATTCAATGGGGCCAGCCGGCAATTATTGCAGTTGATTCTTTCCTTGCAAAAACAAGAAAAGACAGAGCATATAAGTTGTGAAATTATAGTGGTTGACAATAATAGCACAGATGGAACTGCTGGACTTATTGCTGAATTGCAGCAAAATTGGAATCATAGGTTTCCTTTAATTTATGTTACAGAACAGCAACAGGGAACTGCTTATGCCAGGCAAACAGCAATGCAATTAGCCCGTGGTGAATTTGTGGGATTTTTAGATGATGACAATATCCCAAATGCAAATTGGCTGGCAGAAGCTTATTGGTTTGGCAGAACGCATTCTCGAGCTGGGGCCTGGGGGGGAAGGAATGATGGAGTCTATGAGATTCCTCTACGGCCTGAGTTTTCTACTTTGACAAACTATATGGCTATCCAAAATCGAGGACCAAAAGCATTTATTTGCAGTAAATATGTACTGCCGCCTGGTGCTGGGCTGGTAGTCCGGCGTTTGGCTTGGCTTGAACATGTATCGCCTATTCCTATATTACCTGGCCGGATTCCAGAATTTTATGTGAACGGAGAAGATGTGCAAAGCTGCAATCAATTGCAGCATGCAGGATGGGAAATCTGGTATAACCCAAGTATGGTGATTGATCATTATATGCCAGCCGCAAGACTTTCTGTTTCTGGAATGCTGAGCTTGATGAGGTCCATTGGGCTTGGAAGGTATCCTATCCGGTGGGTACGAGAAAATAAATGGCAGCGTGTTCCTCGCATGTTGGCTTACTTTGTCAAAGATATCTTTTGTTTTTTCAAACATCTTTGGCAACATCGCCATGATATGAAAACGAATCTTTTAGCACAATGTTATCTAAAGCTTTACCAAGGCATTTTGCTGTCCCCTTGGGCTTTTTTAAAATGGCGAATCCGACAACGTTTTATTCGTCCAAATAGTGCAAAATAAACATGCAAGCATTACCTCGTTTTACGATTTTGATCACCACATACAATCGCTTTGCTTTGCTGCAACGTAGTCTCCAATCAGCCTTGGATCAGACTTATCCATGCGAAATCATCGTGAGTGATGATGCTTCACAAGATTGCACTCAGGCTTATTGCACGAGTTTGTCTAGGATCCGCTACATACGTAATCCAAGCAATCTAGGCCATACGGCTACAGTGAATTCGGGTATGAAAGTGGCTTCAGGCCAATGGATCAAGATTTTAGATGACGATGACTACTTAGCCCCAAATTGTATGGAAGAGATGGCCAAGGCCATCCAACAACATCCACAGGCTGTCATTTTAAGTTGCCTGGCATGTCCAATCAATGAACATGGCAAAGTGCTTGAGACAATGCAGCCATTGGGCCCTGGGCATGGATATTGGGTGCAGCAATCTGACATTCACTATGGAATGCTTTGTGATGCCATCCAATTTGGTCAAACCAGCAGGGTGGCATTTCGGAAAGATGCTGCAGATGCAGCCGGTCAGTGGAATTCTGAATTTAATGATGCTTATGATGATATTGCATTTTGGGTGGAAATGGGCCGATGGGGAGATGCCATTTTTTTAAATCAGCCATTGGTCTATTACACTCAATGGTCAGGGGGATATTCCAACCGTATTTCATTGGCAGAAAAACTGAAACGCAATCTTTGTATCAAAAGACGGCTTTATGATATGTGCTCTGTTGAGCAAAAGCAACGTATTTGCTGGAGCAATATCGAAGCAAGCCTACGTCTGCATTGGCTCCTTGTCGCATTACGACAACATGCGTGGCAAGATGCAAGGCAGATTGGTCTAAAAAGTCTATTTTTCCCATTGGCCTGGCTGTATTGGCTCAAGCTTCAATATCAGCGCAGGCACGGTGTTGGTTCTCAAAAGATCCCAAAGAATATCTTATGATCTACATTTTGCAGGCATAAGATTAAAAATTTTATGTCATGGTATGATGTATCGTAAAGGTCAGCTTCATACATGCAAGCTAGCGATAAAAGTTTCACGTTATCGCTTAGCTTGATATGTATGAGGACTACGCCTACATTTTTCAAATAACTGCAAAATTTATCTTATAAAGGAGTCATTGAGTGAAAATTTTGGTACTGAATGGTAGCCCGAAAGGCAAGCAAAGTATCACGATGCAATATGTTCATTACCTAGAATATCAGTTTCCAGAACATAGCTTCAATATTCAGCATATTTCTCATCGAGTGCAAGAGCTTAGCCAGAATCAAACAGAGTGGGATGCGCTCATGTCCCAGGTTCAGGAAGCAGATGGTATTTTATGGGCATTTCCTGTGTATTTTCTCTTGGTTCCATCTCAGTATAAACGATGGATTGAATTAGTTCAATCTAGAAATGCTACAAACCTGTTTGCTGGCAAATACACAGCATCATTTAGCACATCGGCTCATTTCTATGACCACACAGCGCATGCGTATATCCAGGGAATATGCGAAGATTGGGAAATGCAATACATCAACTTTTTTTCAGCAGACATGATGGATTTATTGCATTCCCAAACTCGAAGACAGTGGTTGAGTTTTGCAAAAGAATTTTTCTATTGCATCACACAGTCAATGCCGACTTTGAAAAAATATCCAAGTTTGCAAATTGCTCCTTGGGTATATAGCACTGGCCCTGTGCAGCCAAAGGTTGATTTAGGAAAAAAGAAATTGCG
>JAKLHB010000425.1 GCA_022710345.1 Planctomycetota bacterium | reverse complement strand
AAATGCCAGATTTTTATAGCAGGGCTAGCCCCAATGCCATGCAGATTGGGCGTTCGTATCCCATCACTGCTTTTTCTTTTCAAGAGCTAGCTCAATTTTTTCATCGCATTCAGCAAAAAATTCCCGGTTTTGCACTCTTGAAAGACAATGATTGGGAATATGCTGCAAGAGCAGGGAGCACTTATATTTGGCCATGGGGCCATCGCAAGCAAGATGCGCGGCAATATGCACATTGGGCAGGCGATCATCCAGAAGTACAGCCCAAAGGGCTGTGCACTGTCAAATCCCTGTCTCCCAATTTTTGGGGGCTGTATGATGTGATGGGCAATGCAGTGGAATTGTGCTTGTGGGACCAAGACCCTGCAGCAATCTGGAGCACTACCCCTCGAACTTCTAACCTTCAATCGCTCATAGGGTATCTAAAAATAAAAGGCGGCAGTATTGTGACGATCTACGATCGTTCAAGCTACCTTCAATATTCTATGCCAGCTTCTCCAGACTATGTGCATCCTTTGATTGGGCTAAGATTATTTTGGTATAAGTAGTCTATATTCTGTTACATATTGTAACAAAATAAAACACCTGCATGAGGCCATTTTCTAATTCTTTCTCCAGCAAAGTATTAAAAATTTTAAATTTTCATTGGCATTTGGCGTTGTTTTTGCTATACTGTCTTGAAATCAACCTTTTTGAAAGGACAATGTATGTACAAATATGTACTGATCCTGTTCCTCCTGAGCGTAACCTTGTTTGCCGAAGGATGGCAAGCTGTTCCGGCGAAGGGCGATGTCCCATCAGCTCGATATGGCCATAGTGTGGTGCAGATCAACAACCTGTACTATTTCTTTGGTGGTTTTACCAGCGTTCGTGGCACACCTAGTGCTGATGTATATCAATATGATGCTACCACTCAAACCTTTACCAAGGTTAATCCAACTGGGCAGCTTCCTCCTGGTATGGGAAGTCATTCTGCGGTTGCCTATAATGGCAAAATGTTCGTTGTGGGTGGAGCACGTGCCACAGCAGACAATGCAATGTATGTGTTTGACCCTGCCAAAAAAACATGGATCAAAGGTGCTGATCAGCCTTTTGGTTCTCGTATGAGCATGGCAATGGCTGTGCAAGGCAGTATGGCATACTTAGTTGGCGGTTGCACCACAGATGGACACCAAGAACCATCTGGTGAACTTTGGAAAGTGGATTTGGACAGACAAAGTTTTACCCAAGGCCCATCCATGCCATGGGGTGGCCGCTATGCTGCACTAGGTTTTGCAGACAGCAGCAATTTGTATGTCTATGGTGGTCGGACTGGTGAAGGAGAAATGGGTGATTTCTGGTCATTTGATCCAAAGGTCAGTGCCTGGTCACAACTTTCTTTCCAAAATCCTGGTCCAAATGGACGTTCCAATGCTCTATGTGCCTATATCGGAACTACCCTATTTATCCAAGGTGGCTTAGCTGGATCAACTGGACGTGGATCTGTTGAAATGGGAGACATTTGGGAACTGGATATGTCTGTGAATCCACCCAAATGGATCGCTGGCCCAACCAATGGCCCAGTCCACAATCAAGCTGCTGGATTTATGAGTGTCACAGCAGGCGTGGCAGAACGTGCTGCTGGCTCATTGAATATTTCTGTATTTGGCGGGCTGAAAGACGATCAACCTGTTCCAATGGACAAAGTATATCAATATAAAGAATCCGATCCAGAGCCCCCTACCACATCAGTTGTGAGCAAAATTGGTGTTTTAGGACGCGGCAGATTTGCTCTTTACTTAGCCGGATTTGAAGAAGCACAGGCCAAAGTCACTGTCCATATTCAATGGACTGAAGACAATGCCAAGCTAAGACTTTGCGCTCTGCATATTCCTTGGGTCATCCGAGATGAAAATCCATTGAGCCTCATCGAAGATAATCCAGAAAATTTTGTCGGCGATGATCCTCAATCCCTCACTCCATATATTCGCATGATCCAAGAACAATCTAAACCTGAGCTCGAACTCGAAGAAGTAACCCGCGGCCAAATCATTGACAAAACTTTTGTAAATCTCAAACGCGGAACCTTGATTCTGCTCCTGCAACACTGCTATGGCAGCAAAACTGCCCGCAATGTGAGTTTCCAACTATGCAGCATCACAAAATTGCCAAGCCGCTTTCTGTTCTTATTCCCAATCGGTGAACCAGATACTGCTAGCACAAGCAATGCATGCATTATGGACATGGTCCAATTCCCAGTGGCCCCAGTCCGTTGGTATTCTCGGTTCCCACCAGGTGCTGTTGGCAAAGAAAATACTGCTTCTGGCACAGGTTTCTGGAAATGGACGTATCAAGATCAGACTCCACGTATGCATTTCCTACCTGGCTTTGTGAGATTCTATTTGCCATAGTGAGTGCACCTCAAATAGAAAAGCTTTAGTGTAAAAAGGCTATGTCGCGACATAGCCTTTTTTTGTTTGGAACTAGGCTCCAAATAAGGATGTACGATCATGGAAGAGGAGTTTTTTGCTATTATCAAAGCCAGAATTTTGGCATGGGTCCCGACCATATTGAACAGACTGGCCCAACATCATCGCCCAGGTACAGTGGAAAGCGAGGTAGCTTCTACACCAAGCTACCATTGGCATTTGGATCAAGTCTGGGGGCAATTGCCAGCATCTGTGCAAGCGAAAATATCTCAACATTTTGGCCAATGCCA
This sequence comes from Planctomycetota bacterium, assembly GCA_022710345.1. Taxonomy (GTDB): domain Bacteria; phylum Planctomycetota; class Uabimicrobiia; order Uabimicrobiales; family JABWCH01; genus JAKLHB01. The sequence continues at coordinate 1,003 of JAKLHB010000425.1, read as the reverse complement.
AGAAACTGGCTTGCCTTTGGCTTTAGATGACATTGCCTTAGCTTTATTTCATTGCATGCATTATTTCCCACAGCCTGATTTGCTGGAATGTCATTGTGATCAAGAACATTTCATGCAGCTCTTTCAAACTTATTTAGATAACTTGCATCAATTTTTGCAGCAACAGCCTGTGTTCCTAAAATTAGTGGATCAAGAAAGCACTTTGCTTGTGGAAATTCGAGCCAGTGGAATCTATGAACTAGAACCCACCAAAGAAATTCCCACAGATTATCTTTTCAGCATAGATTTAGACATACTCTCTACCATGATCTATTGGCTAGGCGATACATCCATTCGCTTGTTGGTAAAATTTTTAGATGCACTGATTCCTGCAGAAATTGCAGAAAAGATACAACGCCAAGAAGTGCTCATGCTCTTGCGCTTACAAAATAGCCGCAAAGAAATGTTTGATCTTGTTTCATTAGGCAGCCATCAACACCTTCCTTGCCAACAATGGCAGGGCGATTGCTATAGCATGTTGGTGGCTTTGCGAACCAAGCGGGTTCATTGGCAAGAGTCGTGGAACACACAACCACTGCAAGTCATTCAGCACAATTCAGAATATCAACCTCATTTTCCATTAAGTAGTGCCTTGCATCGGATGGTCTGGAAATTTTTAGAACGTTCTCAAGGCCACACTCGACAAGGCTTCCAAAAATTGATGCGTGAACGTTCGATTTTAGCTGAAATTATGCCAGGTACACAAACATGGGCTATCATGGCAAGCCTTGCAGAGCCTTCTACTTTTGAGCTTCAGGGTGAACCATATCAAATTCTTCAAGGCCAACTATTCTATGTTCAGACAGTCGGAAGAATGCTCAAACACCAAGGGCTTGTCCAGCATATTCGCCATTTGTGGCTTACGCCAAGCCAGGCAGGATTATATGAAGTTGGCATTCATAATCTGGCGGCTGATGTTCCTCTATGGTGGCAACAATTTATTCAAGATACTGAAAGCACCGGA
>JAKLHB010000424.1 GCA_022710345.1 Planctomycetota bacterium | reverse complement strand
CAATAGCAACCCCTGCTTGCTTTCCAATCGCAGTCAAGAGATCCAAGTGAGTTTTTTTAAAGCGATTGCTTGATCCAATGAAATCAACATAAATCGCGCCTAGAATCTTGCTGGAAGTTTCTAATGGCACGCTCATCACAGATTTGATTTGTTGGGATACAATGCTCATGCCACCGCTAAAACGATCATCCAGCATGGCATTGGCAGACAAAATCGAGACTCCTTCGCCAATAGTCTTTTTCAAAATCGTCTGAGATATTTTAGCCTGCCCCTCACTATTATTTTTGTTCACCACAATTCTGAATTCGTCATTTTCCTGAATCACTAAAAAGCCACGATCTGGTTTGAACACATCCATGATTTTATCCATAATGATTGTAAATAGTTTCTCAATATCATGTTCTGCGTTCACCAAATTGCTAACTTCGTAGATTGTAGAAAGATATATATTCGCCATATCTTCTTCATCTTGAGCAGGTTGAGGAGATCGAATCTTAGAAGATGACATGGAAAGAGAATGGCTCACATCCACTCGTTCCATGATCGTATGAGGCGAATATTCCAAAAGATCATCCATAATCAAAGCAGAAGCGGCAGCAGCAGGAAGGGTTTCTTCAAATTGAATTTCTGTTTGCCCAATTTTTAGCACATCACCTGTTTGCAAGGGTTTAGAAATGATGATTTCATTATTTACAAACGTACCATTGGTGCTGCCTAAATCCACTAAAAGAAAATGCTCGCCTTTCCACTCAATTAAAGAATGGTTGCGGGAAATACCTTTATCCAAAATTTGGATGTGGCATGCTGTATCTCTGCCAATGATTTTACGATCTTGTTCTGTTAACGGAAAAACTTTTCCTGCTTGCTTACCATTGCAGACTGTTAGTTTTGCGCGTGCTTGATTTGCCATAACCATTTCTCATTTCATAGAGTTACAGCAGAATTTTTTTAAAATAAAATTCTACCAATCTCTGGATGGGAGAGTGCTATATCTTGATTATAGCACAAGAAAGCCACTTTTCAATAAGTATTTTCTACAGAAATTTATGAATTTGCAAAGGCCCCTCACTTATGGTAAAATACTTTCCAATGTGATTGTGAGTCAATCCAAAAAATAATCCAAGAAGCTTTTTAACAGGCTGTTACGAGTATTCTTAGAGCATTGGTTTATTGGAAGAAAATTATGCTAGACTTTCAGAATATCGAAATTGCATGGAAATCAAAAGACAAACATCACGACTTTATGGGGACCTTGGACCAGGCTTGCTCCATCCCTGATATAAAGATCAGGCAAATACGAGACCAAGTATCTCCCATTGCAACAAAAGTCACGATTTTATTACAACCATCACAGCCTATTCGCTTGCAAGACATCAAATTATATGCCAACATTTCCTTGCATCCCCCAGATAGAGTGTATGCTCATGGATTCCAATCTTGGACCACCAGTAGGGAATATGCTCTACATGAAAAAATGCCCAGACTCAACACTTTGTTTTGGCCAGTGATTCATTATTATCACTTGCAACACTATGGTGACTATCATTTTATATCATGTTCTAAAGGTAAAGGTAAATTCCATAGCTTCACTTATACCTATTTGCGTCGGGCAACCGAACCATTGCTATTTCTAGGGTCATTGGCCGAGGACCTGGGCTATACTATTTTTCATTGGAATGCTGCCAAACGACAGTTGATCGTTCAAAAAGATATTCTAGGACTTGAAGTTCACAACGAAATCGCTGTTTTTCAACTTTTGATTTATCAGGGACAGGCCCAAGATTGCTGGAATGAATATGCCAAAGCCATGCAGCTCTCGCAGCAAACGATTCCTCCATGCACAGGTTGGACAAGTTGGTATAATTATTACCATAATATTCAAGAGTCCAATATCTTAGAAAATCTAAGAGCATTGCATGAACGAAAAATCCCAATCCAGGTCTTTCAAATTGATGATGGATATCAACAGGCTGTGGGTGATTGGTTTGCAAACGAAAAATTTCCACACGGAATGAAAGCCATTGCAGACGAAATCCATGCGGTTGGCTATCAAGCCGGCCTATGGCTTGCACCATGGCTTGCAGAACAAAAATCCAAGGTTGCCCAAGAGCATCCAGATTGGCTCATTCAGGACAAATTCAACCATCCAATGGTCATTGGCTACAATCCATTCCATTGGAGTGGGAATTTTTATGCCTTAAATTTTTGTATTCCAGCGGTTCAAGAATACATACGACAAACTTTTCAACGTGTGTTAGACGAATGGGGCTTTGACCTTGTGAAACTAGATTTTCTCTATGCTGCAGCGATGAAGCCTCAAAATGGCCTTTCCAGAGGCCAATTGATGTGCCAAAGCCTTTCGTTTCTGCGCAATGTTGTTGGACATAAAAGAATTTTAGGCTGTGGAGTTCCCATTGGCCCTAGCTTTGGCAAAGTTGACTATTGCAGAATTGGCAGCGATGTGGCCCTACAATGGGAAGATGCTCGCCTGGTATGGTTAGGCTATCGAGAGCGCGTCTCAACTATCAATTCTCTAACCAGCACCATAGGGCGACATCACCTCAATCGAGTGTTTTTTGGAAATGATCCTGATGTATTTATTTTACGAGAGAATAACCAATCTCTCACACCAATTGAACGCAGTACTTTATTTATGCTCAATTTGCTCTTTGGTGAGCTAGTGTTCACCTCAGACAACATCGCTCAATATAGCCCAATCCAGATGCAACAATTTCTTAGCATGTTTCCACACAGAGACAAAACAATCCATCAAGTTACCAATCATAACGAGTGCTATGAAATCCACTTTAGCATTGGCAACTTACAATACCTTGTGTTGGCAAACTTAAGCAATCATCCAGTCACCATGCAGCTTGATCCTGGCGTGTATTTTTGTGAAAACATCTGGCTTTGCTCATCCGCATCTTCTCCATCTTCCATGATTCTTCAAGCCAGGCAAAGCAAATGCCTACTTCAAGTGGCAGAGCATGAAATATCCATTGCTGGTAGCACAGGCCATATTTTCCCTGGCTCTGAAATCCAAGAATTCAATGCTCAAAATCCAGAAGATGTCATTTTAAGATGGCATTCTCAAGCACAAGGTAGCTCGAGTTTATATATCAATATTCCTGACCATATCTCTAACTTCAAAATTGCAGGAAAAATATATTCCCAGGATTTACATCCTTTGGAGAATCTTTATTTAGCGAAAGTAGTACAATAAGTTATGCAGCATATCCGTAATTTTAGCATCATTGCTCATATTGATCATGGTAAATCTACTCTTGCCGATCGCTTTTTGCAATATACAAAAGTAGTCAGCGATTATGAATTTCGTGACCAAATGCTCGACAACATGGAAATCGAACGCGAACGCGGGATTACCATTAAAAGCCAGACTGTGGCATTGCCCTACAAAGCCAAAGATGGCAAAGAATATCTTCTTAACCTTGTGGATACCCCAGGCCACGTGGACTTTACATATGAAGTCTCACGTGCATTAGCAGCCTGCGAAGGCGCTCTTCTTTTGGTAGATGCCAGCCAAGGAGTCCAAGCACAGACTTTGGCCAATTTCTATTTAGCCTTGGAAGCCAATCTTGAAGTCATTCCCATTATCAATAAAATTGACCTTCCAATGGTGAACATTCCCGATACATTGCAACAAATTAAAAAAGAATTGGGCTTGGATCCTGAGAAAAC
>JAKLHB010000423.1 GCA_022710345.1 Planctomycetota bacterium | reverse complement strand
CCATTGTTCTTGTTTCTGAGCATCTTGTGCCGTGATTTTAGCCTTACGCAAGACTTCTTGAAAATCAGCAGCAGACAGCACACGATATATTCCGTGCCTGGATGCAGATCGTATCGTCCCCTGCATCAAATTATCTAACAAATTTGTGTCCATAAATCCTTTGCTGGAAAATGGAATCACTGCCAAACGCCCAACTTCTTGTGAAAAAAGAAGCGTGCAAGTCGCCAAAATAATGATAAATAAAATTCGCTTCATATATGTTGCCCTCCTGAGTATTGACTGAGTATTGACTGTTGTCTCAATATATCAGAATTTTGTAATTTATTATTTTGCAGAATGTTAACTATTTGCAAGAGCTTTTTTTCATTTTTCAATGAATTTTGGATATGATGCTTCTCCAAATTATGTCCGAATTCTAGCAAGAGGTCAAGAAATAAATTTGTTGCTCTAAAACAAATGCTCTCGAATGCATAACCGTTCTTCACTAGGCAATTGTAAAACGTGAGTTTTTCCCAAAAACGTTATACGCAAGTAGCAATCTGAATATTATAACATAAAGCCCATCAATGCATTTGATACATTGATGGGCTTTTGAATTTTCGATTGCAGTTAATTTCCAAATTCCAAGCGACTACCATTTCGATTGTCCAGTTGAGTGATTTTATAAATTTTTTCTTGGGTCTTCTTAAAATCGTATGCAAGACGATGATAGCAGATTTCTGTCTCATCGTAAGTCACATAGCACGCGCGATTATCTCGATCTCGTGGCTGGCCCACGGACCCGACATTGCAAATGATACGGGTGCCTTTTTTATGCTCCCATACCCAACCAAAATCATCGGGGCTGTACCATTCGCTTTCTTCTGTGATGATGCCTGGCATATGCGTATGGCCGACAAAACAAACTTTATCTATTTGATTGAAAATTTGCCGAATTTTAACTGGGATTTCTCCAAAAACATCTTCGGTATCTGCTTTTAACACATAATCCATAGTAGGATCTAAAGGCGAGGCATGGACAAAAAGGTAGTCATTTTCTGTATAGCAAAGTGGCAATGTTTTGAGTACATCCCAACGTTCTTTTTTGCGAGAGCCACTAAAAAAACCTGGTTTTAATTTAGTGCGTGTCCAATCCACGGCTTGCTTTGCTGAAGGATTAAATGCCAAAGCAGCAGAAAGCACTGCCTCTTCGTGGTTTCCCATCAGAATAATATTGCATACCTGTAGGGCTTTTTCCAAGCATTCCACTGGATTGGGGCCATATCCAATCACATCTCCAAGGCAATAAACTGTATCAATATTCCGTTGCCGAATATCTTCTAAAACAACGGTGAAAGCTTCCAAATTGCTATGAATATCTGAAATAATGGCTATTTTTTTCATAAAAAACACCATACCAAAAAGTTGCAATCTTTAGGTTTTGACATTATGGCTTGAATTAAAGCTAGATAAGATTTTACCATAAAAAATGACAATCTAAAAACTAAATTTTCCCAAGATTGTATTTTTTGGCATAGAAATGTTGATTTAGACAATCAAAACTTCGGGTTCAAGAGAAATTCCAAATTGTTCTTGTACAGAATGCTGAATCTCTTGGGCAAAAGATAAAATTGCTTGCCCAGTGGCACCAGGATATGCTATCATGACCAAAGCCTGATGAGCATAAGTGCCTACATTGCCTATTCGTTTGCCTTTCCAACCAGCTTGCTCAATGAGCCAGCCGGCTGCGATTTTGACTTGATCTTCTGATGCTGGGTATCCTACAATCTTGGGATATTTTGCTTGTAGCTTTTGATATTGTACCAAAGGAATCTGCGGATTTTTGAAAAAACTTCCTGCATTCCCCAAGATTTTTGGATTGGGCAGGCGTTGATCGCGAATTTTGCGAATCAACTGGGCTACTTCTCGGATATTGGTTGGCGTTTGTCCTGTTGTTTGAATGGCTTGAGTAAGGCTGGCATACTGAAGTTGAAGCTCAGGGTGTTTGGTTAATTGAAGCTGAATTTTGAGGATAATATACTGTGGATTGGTTTTGAAAATGCTTGACCGATATCCAAAACAGCATTGTTCTTTTGGAAAAATTCTTTCTTGATGCGAATTGGTATCATATACAGTAACATTTTCTAAAGTATCTTTTAATTCTACTCCGTATGCTCCAATGTTTTGCACTGGTCCAGCACCAGCAGTTCCTGGAATCCAAGTTAAATTTTCAATGCCTCCATAACCTTGGTCTAGGGCGTATTCAACTACATTTTCCCAAAGTTCACCAGCATTGACTTCGATAACGCTAAAATCTGAATTTTCTATAATTTTTTGAATTCCTTGAATTTGCATCCGAAGAACCAGTCCAGGAAAATCGTGTGTAAATAGAATGTTGCTGCCGCTGCCCAGGATAAGCCGAGGCAATGCAGCATATTCACTAGATTCTAGGAGAGCATGAAGCTGTTCTATGGTTTCGATCAAAGCAAAATATCGAGCAGTTGCGTATATCCCCAATGTATTGTATGGTTGTAAAGAAACATTTTGTGCAACGTTAAGCAATGTCACAAAGTATCTCCGAAAAGGCAGCGCAGCTTTAGGCTTTTTCAATCACTGCACTGCCTTGCTTAATTACCTGCGATACTTATTTATCCAAAAAGCCTTCGGATCCCCAATGAATACCCTGGCGTTCTTCAATCATTTTGCGGAGGCCAGGAAGCTTATCCAATTTTTGCAGGGCTTCGCCTGTTGGCATGAAATTGAAACGATACTTGCCATCCAGGCTAAATTCGCCTGTGACTATTGGAAATGCTTGTTCCATGGGCTGGAATACGACTTTGACATACGAGACTCTACTGAATGGATGTTTTTCCAATATATCGAGTCCGCCTACGCCTGCCCAAGGTTCATCATTGGCGACTTTCATCACAATTTGGATTTTGTCAAATGTGAACGCAAATGGATTTTCGAGATTGGCCTGAGAGCCAGCATCTTTTTGGAGCTGGGCAATCTTGGCTTCTTCATCTTTGATCTTTTGCTGCAATTGCCCGAGCATGCCCTGTTGCTTCTGCAAATTTTCAAGTGCTTGAGTTTGCTGTTTTTCTTGTTCTGTGATTTGAGCATCAAATGCTTTAAGCTTATCTTGGGCTTCTTTGAGTTTGCTTTGCAATGCTGGCTGCCATTTTGCAGCAAGTTTCAATTTTTCAAGGGCATCCATCAAGGGTTGACGTTGTCCACGGATGGTTTCAATTTTTTCACGAATGCCTTTGACTTTGGCTTCTAATTGAGCATTTTGGGCTTGAATGCCTGATTCTTGGGAGCGCAATCCAGTGATTGCAGCTTGGATTGGAGCAATGCGTTTTTCTACCTCAGCGCGAACACTGGCTATATCTAAGAACCTGCCAAAATCATAGCCAAGATCAAATTTACCTGAAGGCAATTCAAAAACCATTTCATCGCCAGAAACCACGCTTTTCTTAATGCCTCGTGGATCCATACCATACCAACGATTGCTTCCTTTGAGACCAAATTGCAATTCAGCGCTATCTTTGAATGCAATCTTATCCAAAAGCGGGATTGGGCAAAATTCTGAGATTCGGTCTGTGACTGGGCCAAAAACTTCTACAACATACGGGACTCTTTGCATATCATAGTCCACTGTCCAATATGGATGATCTCGATCCAAATCTGCAACGCCTTGAATATTGATGGTTCCTTGGCCAA
>JAKLHB010000422.1 GCA_022710345.1 Planctomycetota bacterium | reverse complement strand
CAATAAGTTAGGCCATAGCAAGGATTTGAAATCTCTTGCTGTGGCCTAACTTATTAATACAACATATTGTTGCAAATTGTCTTATATCATCTCTACGCTAATTTAGCCAATGTAAACCACATTTTGAAACCCAATTGATTTTAAAAAAATAAAAATTTTATTTTTCTATTTCTTGATTTTACAATAAATTATAAACTATTTTATTTTTCTTGGGATTTTTTTTCTTGACTTTTTTAGATAATATGGTATTATAATACCAGAATGAATAAATTAAAGGCAAGGAAAAATGATCTTCACCAATCATCCTTGGCCAAAAGTTCTTTAAAACTAAAACTGAAAATAGCTCGTGATGCTAAGCATGTTTTCAAACAATCGTTTAGCAAACGAGTTTCTATAAATAGGAGAATAACTTATGACAAGATATAATATATTTATATTCACGACTTTTCTTTTCATTTCATCGCTTTCAGCGGCAACCCTGACATTCACAGATAGTGTGCCGCTTCAAACCACAAACTTTAATGCCCTCTTGAATATTTCAAAGTTTGATCCATCCCTAGGTACCTTAAACTCAGTCAAAATTACGTTATTGGGAAACATTGAAGGCGATGTGCGCTTAGAAAGCTTAGATGCCCAGCCATCCACCATCACTTGGGAACTCAAAGCCGAGCTTAAGCTCCTCAAACCCGACACCTCTACCATCTTAATTGACATCCCACTCGTCAGTGGAAGTTTCAATGCAGCAGCCTTTGATGGAACCATAGATTTTGGTGGGCTATCTGGAATGACATTGGATGATTTAACCGGAACCAAAACCGAAAGCATTACCTACACAACTCCAGCCGACAAGCTTCTTTTTATAGGAGTAGGCTCCTTATCTCTTTCCTTAAATGCCAAAGGCATGTCAACAGCAAGTGGTGCTGGCAACCTTTTAACTCAGTTTAATGTAGCTGCAGGCGCAAGCCTGGAAGTGATTTACGATTATAATCCCATCGAACAAAATCCTGTTCCTGAACCAATGAATTTGCTTCTTTTGTCTCTAGGTCTCCTCGCTCTTGGATTCAAAATGCGTAAATAAACCTGAGCAAGTCTCATAACTCAGATTCAAAATGCATAAATAAACCTGAGCAAGTCTCATAACTAGTAAAATTTACAAAATAGCAAAATTTTTCAAAGCAAAACAACCAAAATCACTCATGAATATGCAAAGCAAGCTATCATCTCTTGATATAGAATCCCTCCAAATTTTCCTCCTCCAAATTATCAGCAAACAGCCTCGAGTTTAAACTCGAGGCTATTTTTTTTGAATTTGGTATATAGCGTAAATCTGGGTTAAGCCATAAAGGCATTGCAAGACGAGAACAACAGCGTACGTACCAGAGTGTAAATCTGGGTTACTGCGCTTCCCGATTGAATTCAATATAAAAATTGATATACCCAGGTTGTTTTACTCATGCTGATATTGTATTGAATCTGTTTGAGCTTGTGCCGTGCATGCCAAGGTATATGTGCTGGATATTGTATTGAATCTGTTTGAGAAGCGCAGTAAGCCATAAAGGCATTTCAAGCTTGCAGGCCTTTGATAAAATGCTGGGCTGATTTTTTGCTTGAGCGCTTTGGCCTCGACGAGAATGCCTTTGCATTTTGCAACAGCCGGGGCTTCTGCTTGTACAGCCGCTCTTGCTTGTACATACGGATCAGCAGGCTACCTTGTGTTATGTCAGTCATTCGTTGACTGACGATTCAGTGAACGAGCATAAATCCAACTTATGGTTTGGTGCCAGGATTTTCGAGTAATTTTTTCAGGCTGCGATAGTCGCATTTGCCAGTGCCTAAGAGTGGGATTTCTGGAATTTTTTGAATGCGACGAATATTATGCAACGGACTCAGCCCAGATGATCGAATGACTTCATTCACTTGTGCTCGATCAAGGTCTAGGGTTGTGAAAAGCACAATTTCTGGAGATGCCACATCTTCTGTAGCTTCGACCGCTAGGTTCGGCTTTTCTGCATCAGGACTGGTGTATTTTACCTTCAGGATTTCTTCAATTGCTGGCAAAGACACCATTTCTCCAGCCATTTTGACAAACCGTTTGAGCCTTCCTGCAAAAGATAAAAAATGATCAGGTGATTCTATCACAAGGTCGCCTGTGTTGTACCAAGATTCACCGGCGAATTCCATAAATGGAGATTTGCCATTATGATTGGCATATCCTGCAAAGACATTTGGTCCTTGAACAAGTAAACGCCCGATTTTGCCCAAAACAGCGGGCTCCTCTGTGTCCACATCTACCAAAGCATATTTTACACCTGCTATCATTTTTCCAATAGTCCCCGGGCGTGGGTCATCGTCTGGATTGATGCTCAAGACAGGAGAACATTCTGTAACACCATATCCTTCTAAAATTTTTGCTTGTGGGCATAGCTCTTTTGTGAGTTTATAAACACTTTCTGGGCATTTTTCTGCTCCGGTGACCACCATTTCCAAAGTTTTCAATTGAAATGCTTGAGCAGCCCGCATAATGCCTTGTAAAAAAGTGGGGGTGCTCAGAGATAAAGTGACATGATATGCTTCAATGATATTTGCAATGGCTTTGGATTCAGTTGGATTAGGATAATACACAGCGCGCATGCCAAAACACATTGGGAAAATTAAGGTGGCCACTAAACCAAAAGAATGAAATGGAGGCAGCATTCCAAGCATCACATTCGATTGATACACTGCGGCTGTCTTTACCACGCCTTGAAGATCGCTGAGTATATTTTGATGGCTCAAAGGCACAGACTTAGGATTGCTTTCCGAACCACTGGTGAACAAAACTGCTGCAATTGGACTGCAAATACTTTTTTTCAAAGATTTCCAAGACATACGGGCTAAGCACAATGCTTTTAGTTTTTGGAACAGTGTGATTTGCGGTGCTAAATCTTCGGCATAAACAAAATATGGTACGAGTGGGTTAAGGTCCATCCCTTGCTGTTGGAGTTTGACCAGTAATTTTCGAGCTGTGATCACTTTTTCAACTCCAAGATTTTGCAAGGAATACAAAATATTTTTAGTGCCTGTTGTCCAATTCACCATCACAGGGGTCTTGCCAGCAAACAGGGTAGCAAGATAAAATATATTGGCTGCCACACTACTTGGAAACATCAGGCCAAGGTATTGTCCAGGGATTTTGGCTAAATGGGGTTTTAAAACAAAGATGGCAGTGATGATTTGGCGATACGTTTTTTCTCCACTTTGTTGATCTGCTAAAATCACACGGTCTGGATATTGGGATGCTTGCGCAAGAAATTGCTGTGGTAGGGTTTTTGTGCAATCTTGGACAAAGATACGGTCTTTGTATTTTCCAGAATCAAACCAATGTTTGCTCACAGGCTTCAGCGCGGTCTGAACAGTGGACAGGCTTTTTCCTGTAGCAGCCAGCATCACATCCCCAATGGTTTGATATGCATCTGTATTGCCTTGAGGAAAGCCAAATTCTTGTTCCAACCAGGCAATAATTTCTGCAATTTTTACGCTATCTAACCCTAAGTCTTTGGCAAGATATTGATCTGCATTGAGATTGGTAATTCCAGTCAATTCTGTGATTCTTTGTAACACCAGTTGCCGAATATTTTCTGGTACACTTTGAATGTCGCCTCGGCAGATTTCTTGCTTGGGTTCTGGCAAGGGTAGGCTATGGGGTTTTTCCCAGAAATAGCAACGAATGTAAGTATTAGAATGATTTTTAGCATTATAAAA
>JAKLHB010000421.1 GCA_022710345.1 Planctomycetota bacterium | reverse complement strand
TATGTCTGTACGGACATTCATTGCAGTACCTATTCCCTCCTCTGTTAAAACAGAGATTGCTAAATTTCAAGAAAAACTACGTCAGCACTGGCCAGACGAAGTTCGGTGGGTGAATGTAGAGATGATGCATATCACACTACAGTTTTTAGGCAATGTGGAAGAATCGCAAATTCCTGACATTGCAAAAGCGATTACACAAGCTTTACAAGGTTCTCAGCATTTTGAAATCAAAATTCAGGGAGCAGGAGCATTTCCGAACCATCAGAAACCACGAGTGATCTGGATTGGGATTCATGACCCAGACCAAGGTTTACAATCGTTGTATCAAAAAATTTTTCCTGCCATGCAGCAATTTGGAATTGAACCAGAAGCCAAAGAATATCAACCACATATTACCCTAGGGCGTGTGGCAAACAAAACACTGCACAATTTCAGCAGCGTGATGGAGCCAGATAAAGCCATTGAATTTGGCACCATACCCATCGAAACTGTGATTTTATACAGAAGCGACTTACGTCGCACAGGTGCTATATACACACCTCTTTCTGAAACTAAATTAGGATCCTAGCATGGCGCTTTCTCACAAAGCCATCCAACCACAGCCGCAGAATATTCATGAGTTTCCTTTGTCTTTTGCTCAAGAAAGGCTGTGGTTTATTCAATCTTGGTACCCTCAAAACCACGCATATCATATCCATGCGGCGTTTCGTCTCATAGGCAAGTATTCTATAGAAGCTATCATTGGTGCTTTGCAACAACTCATTCAGAGGCATGCAAGCTTACGGACTATATTCCCTACATTAGAATCGTTACCAATTCAAAAAATTTTGGATACCATCCCGGTGCCATTCAGGACCATCACGCTTTCAGAGGTTTCCGAATCCGTGCAGGAATCTCAAGCCCTGACATTGGCACAAGACGAAATTCAACGACCATTTGATTTAGCCCAAGGCCCTGTGTTTCGATGTTTTTTAATTAGGCAAAGTTTAACAAAAGCTTTTTTAGTATTTACAATGCACCATATCATCTCTGACGGATGGTCATTGTCTGTTTTTTTAGAAGATTTTATCGAATTTTATCAAAGCCATTGTCTGCATCGTGTGCCTTGTTTGAAACCACTCACCATTCAATACCATGACTATGCAATGTGGCAGAGGACTTGGATCGAAAGTCCGGCTGGAACCCAGCAAGCCAAATATTGGATGCGCGCCATGCAAGAACCTTGCGCTGCATTAGAGCTCCCTTTGGATCGTCTTCGTTTTAAGGAATGGACGCTGCAAGGGGATTGCCATACTACGGTTATTCCAACTGCTTTGTTTCAGCAAATCCAGGAATTTTGTACCAAAGAGCGGCTGACCCTATTTATGTTTTTTGTCACTGCCTGGAAAATTCTGCTATTTAGGTACACAGGGCAAACTGATTTTGCAATCGGAGTGCCTGTTGCAGGCCGACATCATGTAGAAACCAACCGTATGATCGGGCTTTTTGTCAATACTGTTGTGCTCAAAAGTCGTCTGGCTTGTGATGCAACTTTTCGTACGTATGCTCAACAAATTCGGACCATAACACTCGAAGGCCTTGAAAATCAAGATTTTCCATTTGAAAAGCTAGTGCAACAGATCGCTCCAGAACGTCAGACTAATCAAACACCTTTATTCCAAACTCTCTTTGCACTTCAAAATATTCCTAACCAGGCACGTGCAATTCAATTGCCTGACCTTTGCATTGAAACTTTGCCATTGCATAGCCAAAGCGCAAAATTTGATTGGAGCCTATTTTTAGAAACAACCAACACCAATGTTCGATGCACCTTGGAATACAACAATCAGCTTTTTTACAAATCCACCATAGAAAGAGTCCTCAATTCTTATACTACCTTAATCCAGCAAATCCTCCAAAACCCAGATTGCGTAATTGCTCAACTGACTGCCCTTACATTAAAGCAAATACATACCATGACGCAAACCTGGAACATGACACAAGAACCTCTGCCATCTCAAGCACTCCACGAATTCTTTGAAGCCAAAGCAAAAGAACAGCCTCAGGCAACTGCACTTGTCTGCGATGGAAAATCCATGACTTATGGGCAACTCAATCAAAAAGCAAACCAAATTGCTTTTGCTTTGCATCAATTGAAGCCAGATGCAAGTAGAAGTATGGATTTTAATTCATCCTTAGGATCCAATGAAAATATTGCACATCATTGGCCATTGGTCGGAGTCTTCATGGAACGTGGGCAAAACATGATTGCCACGGTTTTGGGAATTCTCAAAGCAGGATTTGCGTATGTACCTTTAGACATTGGAGCACCCCAATCGAGGCTTATGGCTATCTTGAAATCTTTAAGCTTAGCCGCAATCTTGACAGAATCCGGACATTGCTCAGCAAGGATCACAGAGTTAGTGAATGAGCTTATGCCAAAGCCTACGATTTTACTTGCTGATTGCATGCCAGAGAATGCAGATTTTACAAGCATGCGCCAGGTTGCCGCACCTAATAATCTTGCTTATATCATATTTACATCAGGATCAACCGGCACTCCCAAAGGTGTGATGGTCAACCATCAAACTGCGGCTAATGTCATTGCTTGGGTGAATCGAATATTTGGAGTCTCAGCAAAAGACCGTCTTTTCTTTGTCACTTCACTTGGGTTTGACCTATCTGTGTATGATATATTTGGAATCCTTGCAGCAGGCGGAAGTATTCGTATTGCAACGCAAAGTGAGCTTCAAAACCCAGAGCAACTGGCTCAGATCTTACAAAATGAAGACATCACATTTTGGGACTCAGCCCCTGCGGCATTGCAGCAAATTTTGCCATTTTTAGGCCAACCAAAGTCTTCAAGCCTTCGATTGGTATTTTTGAGCGGAGATTGGATCCCTTTAACTATGCCTGATGCAATGCGTAATATATTTCCCAATGCCAAAATCATCAGTCTTGGCGGTGCCACCGAAGCTACAATTTGGTCAAATTTTTATTCAATTCCAACGATCCAACCAGCATGGACCAGCATTCCTTACGGCCGGCCAATTGCCAATGCTCGATATTATATTTTGGATGCCAATCTACAGCCTTGTCCCATTGGAGTCCCGGGAGATTTATATATCGGCGGGAATTGCCTTGCTTTAGGGTATTTCCAAGATCAAATACTCACTGCACAAAAATTTATTCCTGATCCGTTCAGCCAAGACCCAGGGGCCAGGATGTATGCCACTGGAGACCGTTGTCGTTTTTGGCCAGATGGAATTATGGAATTTTTAGGCCGTAAAGATCATCAAGTCAAAATTCGCGGATTTCGTGTAGAGCTTGGAGAAATTATACATGCCCTTTTACAACATCCCAATATTAAAGATGCTGTGGTCTTAGCCCATGAAGCTCATTTTCATGAAAAAACTTTAGCCGCGTATCTCATTCCGAAAAATACACCGCCCAGTATTGCAGAAATCAAGGAATTTTTACAAAATAGGCTGCCTTCTTATATGGTGCCTGCTTATTTTATGTGGATGTCTGAATTTCCGGTCACGGCCAATGGAAAATTTGACCGAAAAGCATTTCCCAAACCTCAGCATATCATCACTCAAAAATGTGGAGACTTGGTTCTACAAAATCCTTGGGAAGAAGTTTTGCTTCAGATTTGGAAACAGCTCCTGCAGCAAAACCAGATTTCCTTGCAGCAAAACTTTTTTGAATTAGGCGGACATTCTCTCCTAGCCGTGCAAATGGCTGCTGAAATTCGCAAAACATTAAATCAAGA
>JAKLHB010000420.1 GCA_022710345.1 Planctomycetota bacterium | reverse complement strand
AAACAAATAGTGTTATTCAAGATTTTAACATAAAAAAAGCAATTTTCCAAAAAAATTATGATCTAGGTTCCTACGAAGCGCTTTGGAAAGAATGAACGCAAAAAGAAAAAGCTTGACAAAATGCTTCAAGCAAATTATGCTAGTTTTCTCTTTCTTTCAAAGTGGTAAAAGGACAGTCATTTATTTAACTTTTGGAGGCCGCATTTACTTAGCATTCAAGAGGCTAAAATATTTTGCGGAAGATCTATGAATAAAATACGATATGCTATTTTTTTGCTAATGTGCTTGACTGCGCTTCCTGTCTGGGGGCAATTGTCTCAGTTTGTTACTTCTATTAATGTGAGTGGCCAAGGAACAAATCCAGAATGTGTTTTAGCAGATCAAACTAGAGGCTATCTTTACGTATCGCTGCATAATACCCAAGCCGGGGCAGTAGATGGAGCCGTTGCTGTCTATAACCTAAGTACTTATGCATTCGTCAAGATATTTAGCAATGGTGGAATCTTAATAGACCCCATGGGCATGGCTGTGATCGGAAATTATCTGTATGTCACCAATTCGGATCTCACAAGTGCACAAGCAGGAAATATTGTCCGAATTGAGATTGCTACCGGGACAATGGTGCCTGGAGGAGCAAGTGTTGTTTTAACGGCTGGAAGTAATTATTATGATTTAACAACTGATGGAACATATCTTTGGGCAAGTTCAATATTAATTACTAACCCTGGGAATATGTATCGTTTTACCAATATGGTGGCTTGGCCAGCACCAACGGCTAGCAACACGGCACTTACCGCAGGCTCGCAAGGCAATGGCATCATACTTGGTGCATCTCCAGATATTTATGTCGCTGATTTTTCAGGCGGGAGTCATTCAGGGTATGTCCAAGCCTATAATAGAACCACCGGTGTTGCAGGCACATTATGGAATTTTTCAGGCGCAGGCGGAGCTGCTATGGACGGGCTTGCTTGGTCAGGAGCGCCTGGAACGAGTGATTTATACGCTACCGATTGGGGGACAAAAGTTTACATGCGTAAAGCCAGCGATGGTGTTTACAGCGCCCTGATCACTGGATTTTCTCATGCTGCGGATATTGATATTGACACAACCACTCAACGGTTGTATGTAGCAGATATGACCGCAAATGTTGTTAAAGTATACACAAACTCTACGGCCATTCAGTTGCTCTTTTTCAAGGGGCAAGTTGTTGAAGATCATGTAAGCATTATTTGGGAAACTGCATCTGAATTAGACAATGCAGGATTTTATCTATGGAAAGCCCGCGGATCAGTACCAGGCGTATACACAAAAGTCACTGGTTTGATCATTCCAGCCCAAGGCGGACCAAGTTGGGGTGCAAAATATGATTTTCAAGACTTTGAGATCCAAAAAGGCAAGACCTATTGGTATAAACTCGAAGATGTTTCCAACCAAGGCACAAGCACATTCCACGAACCAGTTCGGGTGGATGTAAAATAGCTGGCTTAGTTATGCTAGCGCACATAAGATAAATTATTACAACGTATTATACATAGTATGGGCGATCGGTCGGCGAACGGCTGGTCGCCCATACATTTGTATATGGGCGATGATCGTCAAGAACGTGGCTTAAAAAAATTTATGTGGAATTTACAAAATTTTGAGCTAATTCTACTTTTCACCAAAAAAAATCAAAATTTTCTTGCAACCTTTATAAAAAATGCTTTATTAGAAAGAAGAGCTGCCTCCGTTCTGCTGGCAGCATCTAGTTTTTATTAACTCGCGACATAAGTCTAACTTAGAATTTATTTGATATACATTTCTTTCTTGATCCAGAAAGGGACAAGCTATGGCAATGAATGCCTACGCCCAGCGCGTATTGGATGATTTGTCCAAGCGCTATTACTGGGAAAAGGAATTTCTTCAAGCTGCGACAGAAGTGATGGAATCCATCAGTCTTATATTGGACCGTGAGCCTAAGTATGAAAAGGCCAATATTTTGGAACGGATTGTGGAGCCGGAACGCATCGTATGTTTCCGTGTACCATGGAAAGATGACAAAGGTGAATTTCGTGTCAATCGTGGATATCGTGTCCAATTCAATAGCGCGATTGGCCCATACAAAGGCGGGCTAAGATTCCATTCCACTGTTACGCTCAGTATCATCAAATTCTTAGGGTTTGAGCAAATTTTCAAAAACAGCCTAACTGGTCTAGCCATGGGCGGCGGTAAAGGCGGCAGTGATTTTGATCCACGCGGGAAAAGTGAAAATGAAGTGATGGTTTTCTGCCAAAGCTTTATGACTGAACTTGCCCGTCATATTGGTGCAGACACTGACGTACCTGCTGGTGATATTGGCGTAGGCGGCCGTGAAATTGGATATTTATTTGGCCAGTACAAACGCTTACGCAACCTATTTGAAGGCGTGCTCACAGGCAAAGGAGCAAATTGGGGCGGAAGTTTAATCCGACCTGAAGCCACAGGTTATGGCGTTACTTATTTTGCTCAAGAAATGCTGAGAACCAGAGGCCAAGACATCGCTGGTAAGATTGTTGTTGTGTCAGGCTTTGGCAATGTGGCATGGGGAGCAGTGCAAAAAGTCACAGAATTGGGCGGCAAAGTAGTCGCTATCTCTGGGCCAGATGGCTTTGTGCATGATGCAGATGGTATTCGTGGTGAAAAGATTGAGTATATGCTAGCGATGCGTGCCAGCGGCCGCGATCGTGTGCAAGATTATGCAGAACGTTTCCATGTGCCATTCTATGCTGGCAAACGGCCTTGGAGCATTAAATGCGATGTAGCATTGCCATGCGCTACTCAAAATGAAGTTTCTGTAGAAGATGTACAACAACTTTTGAAAAATGGCTGCATTTGCATCACTGAAGGCGCAAATATGCCTGTGGTCTTAGATGCAGCAAAAATTCTCATTGATAGCAAGATTTTGTATTCACCTGGCAAAGCTTCCAATGCTGGTGGTGTTGGTGTATCTGGATTGGAAATGGCCCAGAACAGCATGCGATTGAAATGGTCACGAGAAGAAGTGGATCGTGAACTTCAGAAAATCATGCGCAACATCCATCAAAGCTGCGTAGAAGCCGCTGAACAATATGGTTGCCCAGGCAACTATGTCAATGGTGCCAATATTGCTGGATTCAAAAAAGTTGCGGATTCTATGATTGATCAAGGTCTTGTATAATCGTTCGTCTGTGACAGCCAGGGCTCTATCTTGGAGCCTTGGCAAATGGTTGATTGCTTGATTTTGTCATAGTCTGTGTGCTATTCTGAGTTGTATTTGCCTTAATCTTTCGGAAAGGTAGTTTATGTCTGAAGAACGTACTTTTTCTGTAGGCAATATTTTGGGACAAAGTTTTTCTTTGCTTACGGGCAATTTCATGTCTTTTATCTTGATCATGGCATTGGTACTATCTCCCTACTTAATTTATACTATTATTGCCACCCTGAGCATGGATAGCTTACGTGATTTAGAAGGCGGTCAGGCACAAAAAGTCGTTGATTTGCTAGCTCAAATTTTCTTAGCACCCATTGCAACCGGTGCTTTGATGTTTGGTGTATTCCAAAAGCTACGTGGTCAAACGGCTGGGTTGAATGAATGCTTGTCCGTCGGCTTTTCTAAAATGGTTCCAATCATTGGAGTCAGCTTTTTAGTAGGCTTAGCAATTCTTGGTGGACTTATTTTATTCCTACATTCCGCAGCTTCTAAGTGAAAGAATAGCATTTTTCTACCTCTGCCCCCAGGAGTCCAATAATTTTATGTTG
>JAKLHB010000042.1 GCA_022710345.1 Planctomycetota bacterium | reverse complement strand
ATTCAAGGTGATTTCATTAGGCACAATAGGGCCTTCAGGATATTCAGCGGTGATTTGGCTAATCACATTGCGTGGAGCAGCCATTAAACGCCGAGTGATCTTATAGGCTTGTTCCGATGGCATGATCAACTCTTTGGAAACATCGGGTTCATACCCATCCATATCAGCACGGAACACATACGCTTCAGGAATAATATTATCGCCACTTTGCAATGGCAACACTTCTTTTGTTTTTTCCTTGGTCAATGTCAGAGTTGGCTTGAGGTTTGGATTGTCATGTGGGAATTCCTGCGTAATCTCGGTTTCCACACGCACTGGCTTTGGTTTTAATACTTCACGAATCACATAAGGGGTATCATCCGGTGGAATTTTGATCTTTTTCGTGATTATTTCATAGCCACTACGTTTTACGATCAAGTTATATTCACCTGGTTTGAAACTTTCCTCAGCAATCACATCTCGACCATTCAAAGTGCAAGCGTCTGGGAAAATTTTTTGTCCAACTGGGAATTCAGCAGTCATATCCAGTTGAATACGACGAGGTGTAGAATTGAGCATTTTTTTCAAAATGTACGGGTCTTTTTTGGGATCTATCAAAACCAAGCTAGAATCAACATCATAGCCTTTTTTACGAATGACAACTCGGTACGCATCTGGTTTCACAGATTCGCCATGACGAACAAAGCGGCCATTTAAGGTCACCTCGTCTGGAGTCAAAAGCTCGTCTTTGGCATAATCGCCTGTGATTTGGAATAGCAATTCACGTGGCAATGATTTCAAAAATTCTGTGATGAAATAAGGCCGTTCATCTGGGTCAATTGTAATAGTCTTCAGAACAGGTTCATATCCTTCTTTGCGAACCACCAGCTTGTACTCTGCGGGCTTTACTTTTGCATTTTCCATCACAAATTGAGTATTGAGGCTGAGTTCATCAGGGACAATCTGTCCCAATTGTCCGCTACTGCCCATAGCTGTGAAATCGCTTTGGATTCTGTAAAGCAAGGGCCTCAAAGAACTTTTCAATTCACGTGCAATCGTAAACGAACCTTCGCCTGGATACATAATGATCTGCTCAATGATGGATTCATATCCACGTTTTTTGATCACCAAACGATAAAATCCAGGTTTGAATTTTTCTTTGTCCGTGATTTGAACTGGTTTGCCAACGCTCTTATCTTCAATTTGACTCAAGGTAATTTCATCGGGTTGAACCAAACCTTGACGATAGAAATCCTCAGTAATCAAAGCATCCACTGGGCGCGGGATTCCAGCCATTTTTTCATTGATTTCCGTATATTCCATCTCAGGGACAAGTGTTTTCATTTTGCTGACTTTGAAATATCCCCTTTTCTCGATTTGAATTAAGAAAGTGATGGAATCCGGGACTAAAAGTTCGTTGGGATTAAAATCACCGCTGAGTTTTAGGTTGACGAGCTTGGTAAACAAGTCATTTTGACGACCAAATGGGTTCTGAGTACCAACCAAGCGGATTCGATCATCAATGAATTCATTGTCAACCTGAGCCATGCGGGTGTAAGTCCCTTTGGTCAATAGGATTCGCTGCAATTGAGGAAGCTTTTTGCCATCAGGGGTGATGACATTTCTCATTTGTGCATTTTGAGCCTCTAAGACCGAAAATTGGGAAAAGATAATCCCTAATTTATGGCAGAATTCAGACATCGCCTTGTAATTGTCCATCTTAACTGCCAGTTCCAAGGCTCCTTTGAGCAAAGTAACAGCTTCCTGATACTTGCCTTGGTTTACAAAAATCCCTGCCATATTATTGAGCACAGCCATAGTATAAGGATTGCCTTCGTTTTGAGGCAATTTCTGAAAGAAAATAACCACAGCATTGTAGCAGGCCAGAGCATCATCATATTTCTGCTCTTTTTCCAATTCCAAGGCATTTAAAAATAAGGTTCGCGCCTCTTCCATATTGGTTGGGGTGCTTACGACCTTGGCTTTTGCATCACCTTTCTTGTCTGGTTCTTTATCAGTAGGTTGTGCAACGCATACTAGTGCCAAGGCAAGACAAAGGAACAAAGTTAACCATACCTTGTGCCTCATCTACGTCTCCTTATCATAAATTTTGATAGAATTTTACGATGATGAAAGCAATGACTTTAGACATCGTATTGAGTGAAAGCTACAAACTTTCTTTTTCTAAGACAATCTCAAAAATGAGTTATTCAAAAAAAACTTTGTTTTGAAAGCAAAGCAATGAGAAAACACTTGTAAAGATGTTGTGCAATGCCGCCGTAGATCAAAGATGCAATGAATTTAACGCTAACTGAAAGATATTGCCATACTCCACGCCAACTTCGAGCGGGGAGTATGGAGGATAACCACAAGCAAAAATATAAAAATAACCCAAGTTGCTAGCTGTTCAAACTTATTGTGAAAAAGAGGAATAGACTTCAGTACCAATATATGCAGACTGGTACTTATTCATTGCTGCACCAATGCGGTTGGATTTGCTATGGGATTAAGATAATAGCTCTCCAATTGGGAGTTCATCAGAAGGGCATCCCCATATCTCGCCGCGTCCCTAGTCAACTAGCAACTAGGGTATAGCTAAACATTGATTTAACATCTTTACAGCCAAAATATTACGGGCCTACCTCTACATAAACAGCACCCATAACACCCCAATCGGGCTTGGTTGAGGAGACTTGGACCAATGTTGCCACACACTGCTTGCCGCTCCAAGTCATTTCAATTTTATAACTGCTGACATTCCAAGTATGGAGTACTTCTTCCCAAGCTTTTTTAATGGTGCCTATTGGGATCATCAAAGGTTGGCGAAGATATCCAGGAGTAAATCTAAATGAACCAAGATATGTTCCTCTGTTAGCAACTGCTTGCTGTTGCGCAAAAGCGCCCAAAAGCATGGCAGATTGTTGCACACAGGCTACAAAATTATCGAGAACAGGATATAATATCCCAACATTCTGCAGCAACCATGGAAAAACTTGCTGTTCTGCAGCATTTGATGATTTTTGCATCACAGAGAACTTCATGGAAGCCATACTCTCGCTACGAGTAACACCCAGAGAGTACATGATGGTAGATATGGTTTTCCCATCATCCAACTTCGTATTCACCAGCAACTCTACCGATCCCTCTTTATGAGACGTAAGGCTGCCTTCTTGGAAAAGACGCTGAGCTTTAGTTTCTGTATATAACGAAAAATGATCTTCATTGGTAAAGCAAGAAACCAGGAAGCTTTCTGGTGCCGTTGCAGCCCTGCTATATACAAATCCACACGACACACATTTTTTCATATTCCCTGGTGCTGGATAATATGCTGGACATCCACATTTTGGACATGAAAATGAATCAGCGACCCAAAAATGCTCTCCGTTCACTAATGCACTAGATTTTAAGAGTTGTTCATGGTTAATTTTGATTTGCTCTGGAGTCTGGGCACACAACCCAACAGCAAGCAAAAAAACACATAAGCAAATAATTCTCATAAAAAATCTCCTAAAAACAAGTTGCTGCTCGAAAAGAAAAAGTATTTTAAGAAATTGAAGCCGCAGCAGCTTGCAATTTGGATAGAGCCAACTTGCAATCTCTTTTGATAATTACAGCAATCCTTTACTGTCTTGTCAAGCAAAATTCAAAAATTGACTGAATACATTTTTGGCAATTTTATTCTCTAAAAACAAATACAAGTAAAACAATATCCATCCGAAATTGAAGTAAATTAACTTTAAAGAACGCAACATGTTAGGCTATATAAAAGAGATACTATTCCAGCAATAACTAGAAAATTAAAAAACTACTTACATCAAAAAAGATTGCAAGAGATAGTCAAAAGAAAGGTTCCATTCGATAAACTGCAAACCAAACATAGATTTTTCAAAATAGTTCTGCCAGAAACTTCAGCACGAATTAGATTGCAAGAGATAGTCAAAAGAAAGGTTCCATTCGATAAACTGCAAACCAAACATAGATTTTTCAAAATACTTATGCCAGAACTTCAGCACGAATTTTTTTAGCCGGTCGGATCATAACATTTGCCAATAAATAAAATTTTAAAAAAGCTTGACAAGCTACAAAATCTAAGCTATCTTTTATCAAAATAAGTTGAAGCATCTAGCAACTTGGGCTAGAATGTGTTTTGCTAAAAGTCTGCGTATTTTTTATTCTGTACCATTGTGAAAGGATTTAAGATGAATAAATGGATCATCGTTTTGATGTTGTTTGTCATGTTGATTCCTGCTGTATCCGCTCAAAGATATTTTCGTATCATAGGAAAAGCAAGCCAGAGATGCCTTGATGTTGCCATGAATGGGACAGCGAATCAAACTAATGTTTGGATCTATGAACGAAATGATATCAATGGTGGTGCTGCTCAACTATGGAGATTTGAACCTGCAGACGATGGTTATTTCCGTATCATAGGAAAAGCAAGCCAGAGATGCCTTGATGTTGCCATGAATGGGACAGCTAACAGAACCAATGTTTGGATCTATGAATGGAATGAAATCAATGGCGGTGCTGCTCAGCTATGGCGACTTGAACCCGCAGGCGGTGGTTACTATCGTATCATAGGAAAAGCAAGCCAGAAGTGCCTTGATGTTGCTCTGAATGGGACAGCGAATCAAACTAATGTTTGGATCTATGAACGAAATGATATCAATGACGGTGCCGCCCAACTATGGCGATTTGAGGAAGCTCAATAATAGTACGTCCCTAAAAAAACGAATGTAGATCCTTCTATTTGAAACTATAGAGGGCCAAGCTACACTCGCTCATCCAATCAAATGAGCCTGACATCGGATCAACGTTCCAGAAATCAAGAGACCCAAGACTTTCAACAAATCAAGAGACCCAAGACTTTCATGGAAGTCTTGGGTCTCTTTTATAAGGACCTGGGGTTAAAAACCGGTTAAAAACCCCAGGGGCCTGTGTCCCGTCAGGACACGATAAGAGCCGACAGGACCACCTAAACTTGTCAATGATCGAGAAACCCAATCTGCAGGGTATGATATATAAAACATTCCTTCATCAAAAATCATGATCATAGGAGAAACGGATGACCACAGCTTTTCGAATTTTCATCAATATTTTTTTGATCTTGTTGCTTATCCCCAGTGTCTTGGCCAATCCCAATTTGATTGGCTGCTGGCGATTTGATCCAGCACTCAGCAGCCCCCTGGATGGTTGGCACAAGATGGATATCATCATTCAAATCCAAGGCAATGAAGTCAAGATCACATACAACATGCTCTGGCGCACGAGCAAGGTTATTGCGACCAATACGTTCGACACCACACAAACCTTGGACCTTCGAGATTTTTTTCGCATTGAACAACGCCATATGGCAGTCTACCCTGTCCAACAAGGCATCACCAAGGCCACTGCAGCTTGGATTGATGACGGCCGTACACTACGCACAGAAGTCTTCACTCCTGTAGAAGTTTCCCAGGGAGAAGTGATCATGCGCATCACAACCGAATACCGCGTAAGCGAAACTGGTGATAAACTTACCCTGATTGAGTTACACTCTTCTCGAACGCGCCCCCTGGTCTATGTCTTCAAAAAAGTGCCCACAGAGGAACCACAATAAACATGAAAACCATTGCTTTTCTTTTGATACTACCTATTTTGACCAACGTTTTCATTTTAGCTGATGAAAGCACTCCCAAGCCCCGGTCAGCTTGGGTCATGCGTTTTGATCTCGATTGGAAAGTCACGGGCGGATTGCCAGAAAAAGCCCTTTTGGTCAGCTTACAAGGCCTTGCCAATCGCGCAAGCCCACAACTCTATATCATCCATCCACCCGATTTCCAATGGGAAATCACAGGCCCATTATTTGAGTTTTACCAACGCAAGCACGGCGTTCAGTTCACTGAACTGCGATCCACTGATGAAGCCCTTGCCCAATTTAAAACCTGCACAAAAGGCTATGTAATCTGGGATCAAGCTGTTGGAGCCAGCCTTAATGTCGCATTTACCATAGCCGGAATTGAAAATGCTGTCGTAGTGACAAGCGATCTCATCCCACTGGTCGAACGACACAACTTAGCCCAGATCGCTGACCTCCGCGGCCGCTACACTGGCAAAACAGACGATGCTATTTACCAAGATGCCTACGACCGCTACTGGTCCCGTTGTGCCAAAGATCGTATCATGCTCATGGGCGGCCATGCAGGCCCAGTGCGCATGCCAGCTATGGCTGATTGGGGGATAAGAGAAAAGATGTTCTTCCACGATCTATCCGCCAACCCAAAACACACCAAAGAACTTGCATTGAATCGAAGACTACTCTCTGAGCTAGAGCCAGGCGGCTATGTTTTTGGCTGGCATTCTTATGCCAAAGACACAGAAGAAGAATACACCACCCTCCTATCCATGTATGGCCTCCGCATGGAAGGACTCCACAACTTGCCCAACCTCAGCTTCAATTGCCAGTTTACTTTTACTCCAGGATTCAAATTTGT
Source organism: Planctomycetota bacterium (assembly GCA_022710345.1). GTDB lineage: Bacteria > Planctomycetota > Uabimicrobiia > Uabimicrobiales > JABWCH01 > JAKLHB01. The sequence continues at coordinate 12,900 of JAKLHB010000042.1, read as the reverse complement.
CAACCAACACCATGTTGCCTGCCATGCAAAGCTAACAGCAGAGCCCAAAGTCTATATCTCCTTTGTCCAGTCCGATTCCATTGGCATTGGCGTTTGGACCAAACCCGGCCGCGGCCAACTTCCCTTTGCCTGGCAAGTCACCATGAACTGGACCGAATTCTCCCCAGCAGCCCTGGAATATTTTCACGAATCGGCCACACCCAATGACTACTTCATCGGCGGCCTCTCTGGCCCTGGCTATATGTACCCAAACCATATCCCTCCCAACCGCTTCCCTATACTCATGGCCCGCGCCAGCAAACTCATGGCCCTGCTCGACGAACATGTCATGGAAATCATGGACAATTCTGCGGCTGACGGAAACCTCGGCAACGCTGACCTCACCAAAGAAACCGTGGATCGCTACTACGAAGCCTTCCCAGATGTCATCGGATTCATCAACGGCTACGGCCCCGCCCGCACCCGAGATCTTCGAGACACTCGACCACTAATCTCCTATGACTACTACATTGACCCCCGCCGCCCACGCCCCGAAGTCGCCGCAGACCTCAATGAACTCATCGCCCTCAACGCCAAACGCCCCTACTTCCTCCTTGTCCACGTCCGCGAATCCAACGATGTCAACAGCCTAATTGAAATTACCAAACACCTCGACGGCCCCATCGAAATCGTCCCCCTCGACACCTTTCTTAAACTCGCCGCCAGCAACAAAACCTACACCACCCGCTACCAATCCCCCACCGACCCCAAACATTTTGAAGGATTCCCAAAGGAAGAGGGGCGAGGGAACTGACGAAGGCAGCCAAAAAATCTCAAATTAGATTGGCAAAAGAAAGAAAATTTGTTATTCTGTGTATAAAAAATAGGGGGACGGACTCAGCCAAAAAATCTCAAATTAGGGGGGACGGACTCAGCCAAAAAATCTCAAATTAGATTGGCAAAAGAAAGAAAATTTGCTATTCTGTGTATAAAAAATAGGAAATGGTTCCAATTTAGCAGATGTCTTGGATAACCTGCAAGATAGTGATCCAGAAAAATTCGAAGCATTCAATCAAGAATTGAACCGCCTAGCACAAAATAAGAAAAGCTCTAATCATACCATTTTTAGGAACTTTACGACGACTAGCATACCTAATTATTTTGAAAATATCACATACTTCTTGATGCCATGCCTTTTATAAATGCAACCTCTTTCTCGCGAAAAGGTGTGCCATCTTTTCTAAAAATATCATGGAACCATAGCATTGGCTCTAGCTGCTTTCCTCGATCAGCCCATGAATAGATTGTTTGTGTCTTGCCGCTCACCAATCCCCAACAGCAGCAGCCGACATGTTCGCGTTTAAAAACTGGAAGGCATGTCTCGAAAAGGCTGCCCGCAGTCCTTGCCATAAACTCAGTGCAAAGAAGCGGGCGGCCGTGCTTCTTGAGCTTTGTAATCTGGTGATCGAGTTGCGTTGCATTTTGATAATTGTGAAAAGTAATGATATCCGATGATTCGATGAGCTCAAGATTGAGTCGTGGATTGTAAAACCAAATGCCTGCTGTAATAGGCTGAGAAGGCGCAATATCTCGGATCCATTGAAGCGCGGCTCGAAAGAGAGGAAGTGTGCGAATTGGCAGGCACAGATGCTTGAAGAGAAGCAGCGCCAGCTTGGGGATCCGCTGATGTGTTGGCAGAGACAAAGTATCCAAGAAAATGTTGCCAAGCTCGTTATAAATATCCCACATCAAGACACGATCATCCTCTTTATAAGCTCCTACGATTCCGCGGACATATCTTTCCAGGCGGTCCCACTGGGACTGATCCACGGCTGCTTGTATGCCCGAAGACTGCATCCATCCTGAATTATGCACACCTGGCCTAGGGCTTGGCTGTGCCCCTGGCTTTGGATCTGGATACCAGCAATCATCAAAGAGGACGAAGATCGTTCGTATGCTCTTTGCTGCTGCGATATTCAGGTACGTATCCATACGTTTCTTGAATCCAGCCGGGTCTCTAGCCCACAGCAAATCGTGTAGAAATACTCTGACAGTGTTCATGCCTAGACTCGCTGCCCAGCCTAGCTCACGGCTTATGGTTTCAGGATCAAAAGTTTCCTCTTGCCACATCTCAAGCTGGTTGATCGCTGTGCTTGGGATAAAATTGCATCCCACCAACCAGGGTTGCTGCTTGTACCACGCATGTATCTTTTCATCCGACCAACGGGTGATCATGATTGGATGCTCCTTGAGCAATTTTCTTGAAAATTGAAATTGTATGTAGATAAGTGCTCAAAAGTCTTTGTCCTATCCGCTAGCGTAGATTTTTCTAATGTTGCACCAATGCGCTAGCAAGCATTCATATCTCTGTAGCGTAAGAAGAAACGTCATACATAAATTTTTGTACGGTAGGGGCGATCGGCTGGTCACCCTAATGCGCATTGTATTCTATTATGCTTACTAAAGTCAATGTTGTGCTAGATCAAAAAATCTCAGGACATAAATTTTTGAAGACATACCTACCATGTATTTTAGCGATGACAATTGCAAATATCAGATATATTATAATATGCATCTGATCAGGTTGCAAAAAAAAATTAGCAAAATAAAGTATTTTTAATTTCTTTATTTTTTAATTGATGTTATATTTATAATATAGCCAGTTTAGTGATCGAGCCTGTTCATTCTTTTTTTCTTTTAAGGAAGCAAACATGGTAAAGCAATTTTTCCAAATCAGCTTTGTTCTTATTGTTTGCATGATCTTGATGACGCACGAATGTCTGGCAACACCCTTGTCAGAGGCTGTGCAAGCTGGAGACCTGGTGTCTGCAAAACGGCTGATTGATGCAGGTGCTGCGGTGGATGGCAAGGATGCAAATGGTTGCACACCTTTGATGATAGCATCAGGCTTAGGCCAGGTGCAGATGGCCGAGATGCTTCTTGTTGCAGGGGCTGATCCCAATTTGCTGGATTCTCGTATGGGTGCTTCGGCATTGCATAAAGCTGCACAAGGCGGTGTTCCAGAAGTAGCGCGGCTTTTGCTTGACCATGGTGCCTTTATCAATATTCAATCTCCAACGTTAGGGCATACTCCACTCCATGATGCTGTTTGGCACAAAAAGTTAGCAATGGTCAAGTTTTTACTCTCCAGAGATGCCAAGACAAGCTTAAAAACCCATGGTGGAGCACTTCCTATTGATTTTGCACGGTATGATCATCTCCATGAGATTGAAGCTGCGATCATTGCCGAAGATGAACGCCGTGCTGCTTTGGTCAAATCTCAGGTACTCATGGCTGCTGTGGTGGCCAATGATTTAGAAGGTGTGAAGCGCGCTTTGGCTGCTGGTGCCGATGTCAATGAAGTCTCTCCCATGCTGGGAGGCCCTAATGATGGGCATACCCCATTATTGGTCGCTGCACGAGAAGGCTACACTGAGATTGTGCAGGTATTGCTTGCAGCAGGTGCGGATCCACGCAGGGTTGATGGTCTAATCAAGGCAACACCTGGCCACAAATCTGGTTATAAAGGACATCCCGAAGTTGCCCGGCTGCTGACGCTCTATAAACTTGAGCTGGATGCTCAAGGCCCTTACAATGGATATACTGCGCTCCATGATGCAATCTGGCACGGACATACTGAGACTGCCAAACAATTTTTAGAAGCAGGTGCACGCACTGATTTGCGAGGCCATGATGGTCGCACACCTCTGGATATAGCAATTGAAGATGGTTATCCTGATTGTGCTGCCTTGTTGAATGGTAATGCAGCCGCAGGTGGACACAATCCTGCCAATGACCTGCGTGGTTTTATCTATCAGTGGTTTTCTTGGTACGACCAGCAAGTGGATGAACAATACTTCTTGCAACACTTAGACGATCAGAGTATGGAAATACGTTTTCCTGAAATAACTGTGCGTTCACACGCAGATTTCAAAGCCTGGTACCAAGGCATACGAAAGACAATTGGCTCTAACATTCACGATGTTGCTGGGTTACAGATTACATCGGTTGCAAAGGATACATTCCATGCTGATTTTATTGTCTGGTGGCGAGCAGTGACTCGAGATGGTCAGCCAATTGCCCTGCGAGTCCATCAAAAATGGGATGTCATCAAGCAAAACGGTCAGTTTATGATTCAACGTATTGTGATGGAAGTACAATAGATGAAAAAATCAAAGTGTAGTAATGTGGTGAAATTTCTCCTTCCTTTTGATTCACAAGAAGGTGTATATGAAAACATCAAATACCCTAACCTTTATTTTATTGGCGATTTTTTGCTCCATTGTGTTTGCTGAACCTGAACCAGTGGCCGAACTCCAGGGGATTTGGCAAGCAACATACTACGAACGTGAAGGCAAAGTCGAGGCAGCCGATTTTCAGATCATCATCCAAGGCAGCAAGATCATTGTTCAAATTAGAGAAAAAAAAGAAATATCAAATTATACAGTAGATTCCACTCAATCCCCGAAGACCATTGATATAAAACATTCTGATAACGATGTCTTTGCTGGTATTTATAAAATCGAAGGCGATATTTTGACACTGTGTGGAAGTATAGATAAGAGGCCAAAGACTTTTGAAAAAGGCATCGCGGGCCAAACCCTGATGATTTTGAAAAAGAAAGTGGAGCCACCAGAGCCACAACCCCAAAAGATCGCTGAACTTCAAGGTGTTTGGCAAGCAACATACTACGAACGTCAAGGCAAAGTCGAGGCAGCCGATTTCCAGATCATGATCCAAGGCAGCAAGATCATTGTCCAAATTGGACAAACAAAAGAAATATCAAATTATACAGTAGATTCCACTCAATCCCCAAAGACCATTGATATAAAACATTCTGATAACGATGTCTTTGTTGGTATTTATAAAATCGAAGGCGATATTTTGACACTGTGTGGAAGTATGGATAAGAGGCCAAAGACTTTTGAAAAAGGCATCGCGGATCAAACCCTGATGATTTTGAAAAAGAAAGTGGAGCCGAAAAAAAATATTCTCAAACCACCAGAGCCACAACCCCAAAAGATCGCTGAACTTCAAGGTGTTTGGCAAGCCATACACTTAGAAAAAGAAGGCACCCCAGGCCCAGAAGACACTGTCAAAAAAGTAAAACTCATCATCCAAGGCACGGATTTCATCCCTCAGATGGACGATGAGCAAAAAAAGTTTACCTACTACGCTGATCCTACTCAGTCTCCAAAAACGATTGATATTAAATCCCCAGACCTCGTCTACTATGGCATCTATAAAATCGAAGGCGATCGTTTGACTTTGTGCATTTACCAATGCCCTACTCCCCAAGACAGGCCAAAAGATTTTGAAACAGGGCGAGCTAATAAAGATCCACGTTTTGATGCTGAGTTTTTAATTTTCCAAAAAGTGGAGGAGAAATAGGCCAGGAGATGGGCACTATTCATGCAAAAACAGGATTATACATATATAATATAAGGGTTTATATATGCAACCATCAAATATCCTAAGCCTTATTTTATGGACGATTTTCTGCTCAGTTGCGGTTGCTGAACCTGAACCAGTTGCTGAACTCCAAGGAACTTGGCAAGCCATATACGTAGCAAAAGAAGGCATCCCGGGCCCAGAAGACCTTGTCAAAAAAGCAAAACTCATCATCCAAGGCACTGATTTTATGGTTCAGATAGGAGATAAACAAAAAAAGTTTACCTACTCCGCGGATCCTTCGCAGGCACCCAAAACGATTGACATTAGACGTTTGAATCGTGTTGTAGTATCATACGGCATCTATAAAATCGAAGGCGATCGTTTGACTTTGTGCATTTACCAATGCCCTACTCCCCAAGACAGGCCAAAAGATTTTGAAACAGGACGAGCCAATAAAGATCCATGTTTTGATGCTGAGTTTTTAATTTTCCAAAAGGTAGAACAGAAATAGCCCAAAGGCATATAACAAAAGGCGGTTTGCAAAGCCATTTGCAAGCCGTTTTTTTGTTGGAAGAGCACAAAATGCGCTATATGCAAAGATTCTTGGCATATAGCACAACATGATCAAAAGTATTTGTAAAATGAAAACAAAATTTTTCTTGACATCTTTCTAGAACTATTCTAAAGTGGAAATCCATACTATTCCCAAAACCTTAGCTTGATTTTTGATGTTTAGGAAATTACTTTTAAAATTTATACTTTTAAATATTTCTATAAAATTTAAATTTTTAAGTATGCGATTGTTGCAAACCATTTATGACCAAGTTATAACGGAAAAAATAGAAACCGCTCCAGAAAAGTGTCAAAAATTAAATCTTTGCAAATCTATAATGAAAGGGAATGTTATGGGGAGCTACAAATATGCCTTTATGCTTGCATGGGCCTTCATTTGCCTAGCCCTTGCTGTGGCCAAGCCCGGAGACCTCGACCTTAGTTTTGGAACAGGCGGCAAAGTGATCACAGAATTTGGGACAGAATCCCTGGGAGCTGATTCTATGGCTATTCAGGATGGGAAGATTTTGGTGGCAGGAGCCATCGAGACGAAAATATATTTGGTACGTTATCATTCTAATGGTACGATAGATCAAACATTTGCTACCAATGGGATAGATACAATTGAAGTCTCCAATTATACCTTTTGTCAAATAGCAATTCAAAGTGATCAGAAAATTCTTGTTGCTTATAATGATGATACTAGTAGTAGGCTCCAATTTGGATTGGCACGGAGGCTGATGAACGGTGGTGCTGATCCCGAATTTGGGACTCTGGGAAGTATGACTGTTGATTTTGGGGTTACTGCATTTTTTAACGCATTAGCAGTTTCTGGGGATAGAATCTTTCTAGGAGGCATTAGCGTATCCGATCGTGTAATAATAGCTTGTGTCAAGTCGAATGGATATTTGGATAGCAGCTTTGGCAATGGAGGGAAAGTAAGTAGTAATTTTGGGCCACAGTCAAGTTTACATGCAATGACAGTCCTTCCTGATGGTGCCATTCTTGCTGCGGGTACTTGTCTGCCCGCGCCTTATGTTCATGATTTTCTATTGGCTCGTTATAATTCAGCCGGGCAACTAGACACTTCTTTTGGCAATGGAGGCATAGTAATCACTGATTTTGAACAGGACAATCAATCTTTTGTCAATGCTTTAATGCTATTGGCCAATGGTGGAATACTTGCAGCAGGAAACGGCACCAAGACAGCATTAGCACAATACGATTCAGCCGGAAATTTAGACAATAGCTTTGGAGTAGGGGGCAAAGCTTATAGTATCGCTGCTTGGCCCTCATTGGCATTGGAAGAGGGAGGTAAGTTTATCCTTGGAGGTTTTGAATATTCGCCGAGCGATAACTACATCTTTACTATAGCATGTCATTGTGCAAATGGGGGCCTAGACTCTGGATTTGGTACCAATGGCATTGTGCAGACAAGGTTTTTCGGTGCTTCTGAACAATGCAACGATGTGGCTGTGCTGCCCAATGGCAAAATTTTGGCAATTGGCAGGGCATATAATCCATCCACTGGCCGAAATGTTTGGGCCATGGCTCAATACGAAGGAGAGTCAGTTGCTGTGGATGATTGTACGATTCAGATTGGTACGCTAGACCCTACGCATCAATACGTCATTGATTTGGAATTTGCTAGTGCCCAGAGCCAGGTGCACGTAGAGGTTCAATGGCTCTATCTCGAAAATTCCAGACTTCGTTTAGATCGCATCATGCCTGCGCCGCCTCGTGGAGAGGAAGAATCCGTGGAAACAAGCCGCGGAGCAAAAGTGATTGACGCTATTTATAAGAATGTCCCTGCAGGGAGGTTGTACTTGATGTTGTCCCATCAATCTGGTACTTTAGCCACAGCTCGAGATGTGACCATCACCATTTCTCAGTACACAACCTTGCCCAAGCGAATTAGGGTAATGCCTTGGTTTGGCAAACCTGCGGATGTGTCCAGCGGCCCATTTACGCATAAAGTGATCCTTCCTGTATCCCCCACAAACTTTCTCTCAGAATATCCTACAGGAGCAAAGATTACTGAAGAAATCATTGAAATGACGGGTAGATGGGAATGGCAAGTGCAGGATAGTAGCACCTCTGTGCTTGAATATGCAGGGCTACTGGATGTCACATTGCCGTAATGCTGCATGTTGACTGGGATGCTGTGAACCATGGATCGTGGAATCCAGGTCAATATTGGCCTGGATTTTTTATGGAGCATAAGTTATGAAACCGGTACAAATCATTTTTTTGCTTGCCATGTTTTTTCTTTTTGCCGAAAATGCTTTGTGCAGTCAACTGACTGGGACCGTTGCCGCAGGTACCTCTAGCGTGAACCTCACAACACAAGGGACTCTGGACTGGGCAGTGTGGGGGACTGGATCGAGTACTTCACTAATCCCGGCTGTGCGTCAATCAGGAGGAAGCTTCATTAGCAATTTAACGTACGTCAATCCTAATGGGCAACCACTGCGAGGGATCGGTCAGTTTTCTTTTGGCTCTAGCTTTTCTTGGACCAATGGAAATACAACACCCACTGGAACGAATGTATTCGCAGGCTTGCAATCTTGGACCGAAGCAGGTCCTGGTCTAGGGGTAAATCAAGGCTTTAGTTTTACTGTGCCAGCGGATACTAGCATTCGGCGATTGGTTGTTTACATTCATGCGCATCATGGGACATGCCAGCTTACAGCAACCCTTTCTGATGGAAGCGCCAGTCCGTATGTGCATTCATTTGTAGGAGGCGAAATCACTGGTGGATACTACACCATTGACTATGCGGCTGCATCTGTTTCACAATTGACTGTCTTATGGCAAGAAACCGCTTCGTCAGGCACGTATGACCATCCAGCGATTTACGCAGTTACCTTAAGTTACTCGCCGACTGCCATTGATCTGCTCAGCTTTGCTGCATCGGATGCAGGCGATTTTGTGGATATTACCTGGGAAACCGCTGCAGAGATCGAAAATGCTGGATTTCATCTATGGAGATGCCAAGATAATCCTCAAGACCCTGATCTTTATACCAAAATCACTGGCTTTATGATCCCAGCACAAGGAGGTGCAACTTGGGGAGCCAAGTATCGCTATGAAGATTTTAGCATTCAACCTGGAGCAACGTATTTCTATAAATTAGAAGCCATTGATGATGGAGGCAAAAGCTCATTCTATGGACCTGTTCAGGTAACTCTAAAACCTTAGGGACTTCGCAACTCAAAAAATATTGCTCACTTTCGCCAATTGCAGCAGACGCTGTCGAACGATTCAAAAAAATATTGCTCACTTTCGCCAATTGCAGCAGACGCTGTCGAACGATTTCTAGCCTGCAAAGAAAGCAAATCACCTTTGGATATTTTCTAGGGCGCTGCTGAATTGGCACAGGCTATTTCCTCAAATGCTTTGGAGAGCAAAACACGTTTTCATCCGATGGATAAACGATTTCAACAATCTACATTAGATTTTTGAGGCTTTATTGGAACGGAACTTGAAATCCTGAGCAAGCGATCGGGCTTTATTTACTCTCGATTGCAAACCCGAAATCCAACAAAATCACTGCGAAAATCTGGGCCCCAATGGCAGCGTTCTGCAGAGCGAGAATCTAAGGCAGCATAGTTCCAAGACCCGCCTCGGACTACTTTGCGTGAGCCAGAATTGGGGCCTTTGGGATCAACCGTAGGCTTTGTTGGATAATCATTGTACCAGTCCAGGCACCATTCCCAAACATTGCCGTGGGTATCGAACAGCCCATATCCGTTTATGTTGGGAAGGCTTGCGACTGGTACTGTTTTCAGACGATATAATTCTTCATGCGTGCCAAGATAAGGGTAGCAGCCATTGTAATTCACTTGATTGATCGTGATGTTGGGGCCCAGGTTGAATGGCGTTTGTGTCCAGGCCCGGCATGAAAATTCCCATTGGGCTTCGGTTGGTAGTGTGAGTCCGGCTTTTTCGCAAAAGGACATGGCTTCATACCAGGTGATGCTTTCCACAGGTAAATGGAGCCCTTGGAAAGAGGATGGATGGCTTCGCATGACTTTGTACCACATAGCTTGTGTGACTTCAGTTTTGCTAATGAGAAAAGGCGATACGGTGACTTCATGCTGGGCTTCATCCACTCCGCGTTCGGGTTCCAGCACGGTGCTTCCCATCATAAAAGTGCCGCCTGGGATCAAAACAAATTCCATGCCAGTCAATTCATGCTGGTATTCATGGACTGTGTTGGTGATTCCCATACATGAGTAGGTAGCCTTGCGTAAATAGGTAAATCCAGGATAATTCGGCGGTTGTGCTTCTGAACCTAAGATGGCTGCTGTTTTTTGGCTGGCTTCTGCGAATGCCTGGACATACCCAACATGCTCAATCCATCTAAAAATACACATACCAGCGATCATGAGCAATGCAAAGATGAAAAAGATGATCTTGATACGTCGTGTGGTGGAATAGGTTCTGGACATGGCGAATCCTTTCGTCAAAGATGGATCACTGCAATCCAGTTTCCCATTTCTGGGCATGCGATTTCGTTCATATCAAAAAGAAAGCTGAATGGAATGATGCTTCGATTTAGAAAAGCAAACTCAATGATTGAGTTTGCCAAGATCATTTAATAAATAAGCCCATCCTAGCAAATATCAGGATGGGCTTATTCTTTATAGTTTGAGTCTCAAATTATTTTTGCTTGCGGTAAATGGCCAACAAACCTATGCCTAATGCTAGCAATGCCACGCTGCTTGGCTCAGGAACAGGAACATCTTTTTTGAGTCTCAAATTATTTTTGCTTGCGGTAAATGGCCAACAAACCTATGCCTAATGCTAGCAATGCCATGCTGCTGGGCTCAGGAACAGGAACATCTTTGATGACAGTGATGGCTTGGCCTGCATTATTTTGTTCAATAGCCACAAATCCTGTGGGCAAGGTGTTAAATACAGCGTGGTAGGAGTTTCCCCAGCCACTTAAGCTTGCGGAAGTAAGTCCAGTGTGGATCGGATGGCTGGCATAGGCTGAAATAATGTTGACATCATCTGCGTGGTTGGCAGTGACAGTGCCTGTGCCTACCCAAGGTGTCCAGTTCCAGAAAGCGCCTGTGTTATCTGTTAATGAAATAAAGCCTGTGCCTGGTCCATCCTTGACCCAGTTGATCATGTTCTGCATCAATGGAACTGCTGCAGCCGGTTGATGCCATTCTGGGTCTTTAGCATCCAAAATCACACGGCCATTGATGGCGCTTTTCCATACTGGATTATTGATCATCCCTGTAAAAGTTCCATTCCATCCACCTGTAACAATTACTTCGTATGATTGAAGTTGCGTTAAGGTTAAGGCCGCAAATTGAGTGGCATTGGCCACATCATAAACAAGCCCGGTTTTGGACATCAACGAAAGCAAGCTTGCTCCCGTATCATAGACTAAAATGGAAGCAGCTTGAGCTGTGACCATAATAGCCAAAAGAGTAACCAAAATAAACAACTTGCGCATATTTTTATCCCTTCCAAAAATGTAAGTATTATTAGACCAATAAATTACAATATTATTTTCTAACACGCTTTAGAATTTTAAATTCTGTTTTGAAAATTGCTGTTTTGCGCTTGGAATCCGAATTTTCTTTTGATCTCAATATAATCTTTTTCAATAACTCTGTCAAGCTTTTTTTAAGAATTTAGTCTTGTTCTATTTCGCTTCCTGTCTCTATCTTTTGATAATTCTTAGCCTTGCAATATCAGACCAATTTTGCTGCAGGCTAGAAGGTAAGCAATAGGGTCTGCTGCAATTGGCGAAAAGGAGAGTTGTGAAGTCCTAGGCAGTGGGGATCATCGAGCACTTTCCTTTCTTGGCAGGATGCGATCTTTTTGGGTGGACAAAAAATGCTAGGTAAGTAGTGAAAATAAACTCAGCAGACCTAGTGACGAGAACGAACAAGTTTTTAGAAAAACTCTTTCGTATGAGGATTAAAAAAGCCAAAACAACATAAGACCTGGTTATGGCCTGGTGTAGGAATTTGTAATTGTTCACCTTTAGGCATCCAAGCTCCGGTAAGATAAGGAAGCCATTCAAAGTCAGCTTCATCGGCAAATAAAAGCACTTCATTTGGCCTTGGATTGAGCAATAGCCGCAATATCCATTCTTTTTCTACTGGATCAAGTGGAAAAGCTGCTGGTGGAATATGTTTAGGCCGATTAAAGTGCCAGTTGTATTTTGCTAATACATCTCTTACTACACTTGGACTTATAGTTTTGCCACGATATTCTTTAAGCAATTTTAGCATCATAGCCACTGTCCACACCATCGCAAAATACCCAAATTCATGGAGGCTCTGACGCAATGCAACAAATAAGAATTGCTCATCTGCCTCGCCTAGTAAAACTATGATCTTTTATCCATTCACTGCTGCACTTATTGGAATGCATCACCAATTTCACAAGAATTTTTGATTGACACACCTTCGGAAGATGTGGTATGATGAGATTCATAATTTCCCATAGCTCTTTTGCTTAAAATAAAAGCATTATAGCAAGGAGAACTTTTATTTCCGAGAGAAATTTTTTTGGATTTATTTTCGTTGACACAGATAATGCTAAATTTTTTAACCTGTTTTAGAAGAATAGGTTAGAATTCCCCAAAAAGCTCATAATATATCTGCGTATCTGTGGTAGAAAGGATTTTATATGCATATCCATACCAGCATTATATTGATTGGGGTTTTAGTCACCTGCACCATGTCATTTGCTATTACTATCCAACTCAATCCAATTGCAGATGCCTATAAAATGGATTTCGGAGGTTCTCCAATGAAAGTACAACCAGCCAATTTATATCAAATCAGACAGAAAGGGTTGGAGGTTCTCAACCGTGAGCTTGGCCCAATAGCTATGATAAGATTTCTGCAACAATACCAGGTTGGAGAGGGTTGACGGCTGCAGCCAAAAAATAAAAAAAATCTAAAATTTAGATTGGCAAAAGAAAGGAAAGTTGCTATTCTA
>JAKLHB010000419.1 GCA_022710345.1 Planctomycetota bacterium | reverse complement strand
ATTGCCTTCTAACACCCGATCTCCAACTTCTTTAGAAACACGGGTGCCCAAAGCGCGGTTGCCATTAGGTAAATTGACTGTTGTTGCAATTCGAGTACCATGCAAAAAAATGGTGGCAGTTCCTACGGGTGTAGATTCATACATTTCTTTTTTATAGATAATGTCTTTCATATGATCTACCAGAGCGTGGTTTCGATTTAAAAGCACACCGCCGTAGATTACTCCAAGGACTTGGTTCCCTTTCTGAATAGGTGCAGCCCCTAGCATGACCATGCCTCGATCTTCGGCAATTTTTTGGGTGAGCATGGATCGCGGAGTTTGCTCGATCACAACAAAAGCACGTTCTGCTAAAGCCTCTGATTCGTTAACTAAATCTTCTTTATTAAATAATACTGTCGTTGTAAAGGCTTTGCCTTGTAAGGCATCTGTGACAAATGTCTCAGATATAGGCCGATAATCACCAGTTTTGTATGGGGGAGTGGTGCGCAAGACTACTTGTCGTTCAGGGGAAATTACGCCTAAAAAATCCAATTTCAGATTGATCCGGATGACTTCTAGGCGATTGCGAATGTCTTGTCTGGTCCAATCTTGTTTTTCCGCAGTTTCGAGGACTGCTGTTTTGCTTGCAGCCAATTTTAGAATGGTCTGAATTTCTTGTAATTTAGAATTATAGACAAACCAAGCACTGCTCATATCGAACTGAACCCTGCGTTGCGCTTCTGCCACTACCCGGGTTTCAATCATTCGAATAGCAAAAAATGCGGATAAGACACCAAAAATGATGACCAAAATAGCAAACCCTTTGAAAAGTTTTGCTTTCAGCATGATTTTCCTCTTTTGCGGTTTATTACGATAAAAGGTTATCTATGAGCAAATTTGCCATGACACCTGGTAATACTTTCTTCAGAATACAGTAAAATACTTTATATTCCCTTATTGGGATGCCCAAGTAAGGAATATTATACCATATTGCAAGCAAAAAATAAAGAAGATTTTATTTTTTTGGCCAGTTTATGCTATATTTGCTATAACTTTTTATTTATAAAGATATTATATAATTTTTTAGATTATGAAAAATTTGCCGAGGATGAATGCATCACGCATCGGCTCCTGAACTAAAAACCTAACGCTATTGGCTAAATGTCTTCTTCTTCATCAGGGTAGGCTGCCTGTTTTTTAGCTGTTTTGGTAAGGACTAAAGGTTTAGGTGCGTTCAAATCAGGCCGCTTGGCCCCGCAATAGCTCAACCATTGATATGTTGGCACGGGCAGCTCTGCCAAAAAAGGAGATGGGTACGATGGATTTAAGTGTCCATCATATTGCATACTATATTTTGTAAAACTAATGGTCAAAAGTTGTTGAGCACGTGTTATGCCTACAAAAAACAGCCTGCGTTCCTCTTCAATTTCTGCGGGAGTCTGGCTATATGCATGAGGCAATATTCCATCATTGACCCCAAGGATATAGACCAAAGGAAATTCCAAGCCTTTTGCCGCATGCAATGTCATTAAATGCATTTGATCTTTTTCTTCACCATCTTTTTCTTTATTTTGTGCTTCTGCATATAATGCAATGTGTTGTAAAAAATTGATGAGGGAATGGTCTTGCTTTTCGTCTTCATATTGCCGAATGATGTGCAACATTTCTTGGATATTGCCTTCCTTATCCGTATCTTTTTTAGCATCACTTGCTTTGACATGGCCTGAATATCCTGTTGCCAAGAGTAAGACAGTTGCTAGGCGATGTAAATTTTTGCCATCGAATTTACGGGCTTCCTCAAAGGCATCCAGGAACTTAATCAAGATATAGCGTACCCGTTTAGGCAATGCCGCAATGTTGGCAGGATTTTGCAGCATCACCATGATTGGCAATTTTTGCTCAACGCCCATGGCCACCATTTTGCCGAGCGTTTTGCTGCCAATACTTCTAGCAGGTACATTGATGATCCTCATAAAATTTATATTGTCATTGGGATTGGCCAGGATATTGAGATACGCGAGCATATCTTTGATTTCAGTGCGCTGATAAAATTCATACCCACCCACAACATGATAGGGAATCTGCCGCTGCCTCAATTGCATTTCCAAAGCTCGACTTTGAGAATTGATGCGGTACAGCACAGCAATATCACGCCAAGCCACTCCATGATCATGTTGCAGCACGATGTCTTGGAGAATCAATTTTGCTTCTGAATCCACATCACTTGCTTGCAAAATCCGCAGAGATTGGCCTTGTGGATTCTGTGTCCATAATGTTTTTTCTTTTCTAAGCTTATTATGCACAATTACTTGCGAAGCTGCCTTGAGAATTTGCTGTGTACTTCGGTAATTTTGCTCTAATTTGACCACCAATGTACCTGGAAAATCTCGTTCAAATTCTAAAATATTGCTGATATCTGCACCTCTCCACGAATAAATGGATTGATCAGGATCACCAGTGGCACAAATATTGCTATGTTGCTGAGCTAATTTTTGAGCAATCCTGTATTGGGGAAGATTTGTATCCTGAAATTCATCCAGCAAAATATACCGAAATTTTCCTTGATACAATTGCAACACATCGCTATAATGCGTGAATAATTCTAAGGTATTGAGCAAAAGGTCATCAAAATCCATGGCATTGTTAGATTTCAACAAATTTTGGTATCTTTGATAAATTGCAGCATGATGTTTGGCATGCTTATCGTCAATTTTTTCTACATCTTGCGGCAATAATCCTTGGTTTTTATAAAGACTGATTTTCCCGATCAAATCTCTAATTTCCCAGTGTTCGGTTTCAATATTCGCATTTTTATAGGGTAAAAAAATCTCACGCATAGCGTGTTTTTGATTATCAGTATCATAGATTGAAAAATGTGGAGCATATCCAAGCCTTTGTGCATATTGATATAAAGTACGTGCACAAAAAGAATGAAACGTTGAAACCCAAACTCCACATTCACCAACTAATTTTTTTACCCGTTCAGCCATTTCGTCGGCTGCTTTGTTGGTAAATGTAACAGCCAAAATAGATTGGCCTGCAATACCTTGAGAAATCAAATAAGCAATGCGATGGGTGATCACCTTTGTTTTACCACTACCCGGCCCGGCTAAAACTAAAAGTGGGCCATTGATATGGCAAACAGCTTGTCGCTGTGGCTCATTTAAATTTTGCAATAGGTCCATTATTTTATCCATTCATAAGAAAGGCGGAATATGTCGGCCAATTCTACGGAAGTAAAAAAGAAAAAACGTGGTTTTTTAGGTTATCTATGGCTCATATTCCTATGCTTTTTGGTGTTGCTAGGATTGGGCTTAGGCTTTTTCTATTTGCAACAGCATTTGGTCACTGGCTGGCTGTTGCAATGGTATGGAACCCGTTTAGCAGTGGTACTCACTGATCCTGGCCACTACCAAATTTTAGGCGATCAAGAATACCTCAAAATTTTAGCAGATCAACAAAAAAATCCTGGTTTTTCTGCAGAAAAGTTGCAGCAAGAAATTCTCGCCAAACGGCAGCAAGAAGCCCAAACTTGTTTCCAAAGCCTTGTCTCAGCATATCGTGCAACTCCCAATATAGATTGGGTACCACGTTTCCAGGAACTTCAAAAAAGCTTAAGAGAAATGCTACAAGATTCTCAAGTCTCTCCTGTGGAATTCAGCCAATTTTTGGACATGGTGCAAAAAGCTACGGAAGTACCAGAAAAGGCAAAATAAAAAAAATCGCGGCCAACTGAGCCGCGATTTTTTTTATTGAGCTAACAGACGTTTCCGTAACCAGCCAAAAATAGGAT
>JAKLHB010000418.1 GCA_022710345.1 Planctomycetota bacterium | reverse complement strand
AATTAGATTATACATTTGCGGCTGGGTGAAAAAAGGTTCGTCAGATTCATTATGTCCAAACCGTCGAAAACAAACCAGGTCAATCACCACATCTTTGTGAAATTTCATGCGATAATCAGTGGCCAGGCGTGTGATATACCAGGCAGCTTCTGGGTCTTCGGTGTTAACATGAAAAATAGGAATCATGAGCATTTTGGCAATATCAGTGGGATATTTTGTAGAACGTGAATCTTGTGGCAAGGTGGTGAATCCAATCTGATTATTGATGATGATATGAATGGTGCCGCCTGTGCGATACCCATTCAATTGGGAAAGATTGAGGGTCTCAGGCACAATGCCCTGGCCTGCAAAAGCAGCATCTCCATGAATCAGCATAGGAACGACTAGGCTACGGCTTTGGTCATTCAAGGCAAATTGCCGTGCACGCACCAGGCCTTCTACTACTGGGTTAACAGCTTCTAAATGGCTTGGATTTGCACTAAGCATCAACCGAATTTCTTTATTATACCTGGTTTTCATGGTCGCCAGATACCCTTTGTGATAGCGAACATCGCTGCTGCCTACCACAGTTTTGGGATCATAGTTATCATCAAATTCGCAGAAAATATCTTCGTATAATTTCCAAAAAGTATTGACCAGTACATTCAGTCTTCCCCTGTGGGCCATTCCAAGCACCACTTCTTCACATCCTTGCTTTGCCAGTTCATCTAAGGCAATGTCGAGCATCACTAACATGGTCTCTGCACCTTCTAGAGAAAAGCGCTTTTGTCCAATGTAGTTGCTATGTAAAAAATGCTCAAATCTCCATGCCTCGTATAATTTTTGCAAAATGCGTTTTTTTTCTTCAGCAGCGAGATTTGGCTGGTTGCGAGAAGTTTCCATTTGGGCTTGCAGCCATTCTCGTTCTTGGATATCCTGGATATGAAGATATTCCACTCCAATTGTGCCGCAATAGGTTTGTTGCAGCCAGGCAATCATATCTTTGAGTGCAAGCTCTTGCTGTGCAAAAGATGCATAGAATTTTTGATCCAGATGGGCTTCGGTTAATTCAAAAGCAGCGAGATCGAATTTAGCCTGTGGCGATGCTACATCGAGAGGATTGGTTTTGCCCATCCAATGCCCAAAGTTACGAAAATGGAACATAAGTTGTTCTACTTTATAGAACAAACTTGTGCTACCTGCACCAGGTTCACATCCAGTGGCACCTAGTGCAAATCCTTGCAAAAAACGCTGCCAATCCAGGCTGACAGATTGAGGATTAGCCAACCAACGTTGGTATTGCTCTTCGATGAAATTCATGTTTGCAGTGTAGGGAAATTGGTCCATAATAAAACTTCCTTGTGAACGATGCTTATGTTATTGCTAATAAATAGCAAAAATTTGTTTTGCAATTCAAATGCTTTTTTCTTGATCTTTGGAATACGATGAGCGATAATGGATGCACTACTGGATTGTTTTATCTTGATTGATTTTGGCAAAGCCTTGGCCCTGCCTTGCTTTGCTGCTTTATTTTGGAGATCAGGCTGTATGGATTCTTATGCTTTTTTGGAAAAATATCAAGACCGTGTTCTTGCTCAAGTCCTTTTGCAAGAGCAATTAATCACAGAAGAAACGCTACAACAAGCCGCCAAAGAAAAAGCCAAATCCACAGAGCCTTTTTCGCTGGGTCAATGGCTCATCCGGCAACGCTTCTTGAAAATTGCAGATTATACCAAAGCCATGGCTGTTGTCCAAAAGCAAGTGGCCATGCATCAGCAAAAGGAGCAAACCCAAAAAACAGAAAATGCGCAATCCAAGCCTCAAGCATCTCGCTCAGCACCTGGAAACAAGCAGCCATTTTCTCATGCTATGAGCAGTCCCTTGAATACACCAGCTCGAGCATTGCCCATTGCATCCCACGAAACACCGCCGGTGAGTATGGCTCAGCCTAAAGCCGAGCAAACACCAGCTCATGGATTAACGCTGCATGATATTCAATCTCGTCATAGATCTTTGGCAGGTATGCACTTAGGATCGTATGAAATTTTAGAAGAAGTAGCCCGCGGTGGCATGGGTATTGTGTATAAAGCCAAGCAAATTTATATGAACCGCATCGTAGCTCTCAAAGTGTTGCTGTCTGGTGGTGCTGCATCAGACAAAGAGATCACCAGATTTCATCGGGAAGCAGAAGCTGCTGGGAGCTTGCAGCATCCTAATATTGTGTCCATTTATGAAGTAGGGCAAGAAGAAGGGTTCCACTATTTTACCATGGATTTTATTGAAGGTGAAACTCTGCAAACTTTGATCAAAAAGCGGGCGAGACTGAAAAACATTGCAAAAATCGTCTGGAAAGTTGCGCAAGCGCTGGCGTATGCTCATGAGCGTGGGATTGTGCATAGAGACATAAAACCTTCAAATATCATTGTTTCCAAAGAAGGGGAGCCGAAGATTACAGATTTTGGGCTTGCCAAAAAGATGGACAATGAGCAAATGCTGACAGAAAGCAATTCAACCCTAGGAACCCCTTATTATATGGCTCCAGAACAAATTTTGGGCCGCAAAGATGCAGACGGACGCTCTGATGTTTATTCTTTAGGCGTGATTTTGTATGAAAGCATCACCCATCGTTTGCCATTCCATGCCACAACATTGATGGAGCTATATCACAAAGTGGTGGAAGAAGAAGCCATTCGTCCCAGAAAGCTCCAGCATAAATGTGATGTTGATCTGGAAACCATTTGCCTGAAAGCAATGGCTAAGAATCCTGAAGAACGTTATAGCAGCGCTCAAGCGCTTGCAGAAGACCTGGAGCGCTATTTAAACAATCAGCCTATTTTAGCAAAACGCCCCAATGTCTTATTTAAGTCCAAGACTTTGAAAAAAGGAATATGGCTTGGTGGTGCTATTGGTGTTCTCTTACTCTGTCTGCTAAGTATTTTGCTCATTCAACTTACAAAACAATCTAGCCAGGAGCGCCAGCGCGTGGAAGCTGAAATTTTGGTAGAAGAAGCCAAGGCACTTTTTCCACAAAAGATTCAAGAAGCAATGTCCAAATTGGATCAGGCTCAAAAACTTGACCCTAAAAATATCCACATTTATCTAACTCGGGCCAAGGCATACTTAGAAGTCCTGCCTGCTAAACCCCACCTTGCACTTTTGGAATACGACCGTGTGGCCAAGCTCGGTGCGCAGGACCAGGCTGCTCTAGGACGTGGACGGGCTTATCTTCATTTGCAAGATTTGGACACAGCGATCACGGCTTTTAATAGCGCGCTCAAAGAAAACCCTGATTTTTTAGAAGTCTATCTCTATCGCGCTAAGGCATGGGAAGCTAAAAAAACAGTCAAAGGTCTTGAACAAGCCTTCCAGGACTATCAAAAGCTGGAAGTGCTCAAAAAGAAAATTTTAGCTCAAGCAGATACCAATATCCAGAGCGGAAAATATAAAGAAGCTTTGGCAATCTACGAACGAGTGCTCAGTGTCCAACCAGACTCTGCAGAGGCCTATCATGGGCGTGGCAAAGTTTATTTTGCTCAACAAAATTGGGATCTAGCCCTCAAAGAATTTGACCAGGCCATTCAACTCAATCCTAAACTGGCAGATGCGTATTATAAAAAATATTTGAGCTATCAAAAGCTTGGGAAAACCAAGGAAGCGCAGGAAACCCTTCAAAAAGCGCCTCCATTGGGGCAAGAAAATCCATAGGAATTGCAAGCTTTTTTTACAGCGCTTCCCAATCGTATTGAATACAATATTCAGCATGAGTCAATCATGGCACTCAAACATACAAGAGCCCATTCTTGTATTCAACTCA
>JAKLHB010000417.1 GCA_022710345.1 Planctomycetota bacterium | reverse complement strand
AAATCCTAGAAAACTTCCATTTGTCCTATCCAGTGACATTGGGTGAGATTAGCCTTATCCGCGTGGTGTAGCGGCCTCATGCAAGTAGCAAAACTGTTTGGTCTTTACATCAAACAATTTTGCTATTTGCTCTTTAAAGGTGGGCCGACGTTTATATAGCTCTTGCAATTGCGTTCATTGATTCCGGTAAACGCCATGAACTTCAATGTTTGGCATCAGCGGCCAGCAAATTACCTGCGCAAAAAAATGGATCGAAGAAATTGACAGACAAAATGGGGAAAAATCCCCCATTTAAAGACACAAAAGAGGCAGAGGTAGATGAACGCACTGGCAAATAGCGCTATGTCTCTCCTCAATTGCATATCGCTGTTCATCAAGTCTTTTGTCTAAGCAAAGAACACGCTTTGCAACTTAACTTCTTTGAATAACTATACTTAAAATAATTGTTTTGCAAGCCAATATATCAATTGATACTCTAACTTACAAGGATCAAGTATGTTCAATATCCCAGAAAAAACAGTATTGTGCTTGAGGCAACGTTATATCATAGAGGAAGCAATTGGAGAAGGAAGTAGTGGTGGGGTTTGGAAAATACAAAATGGGGAAGGAATTTGGTATGCGTTTAAACTCTTCTATAAACGCGAATTTGACACAGGTCAAACCAAGAATTTTCTCAATCAAATTCATATCATTCAAAAAATTGAACATCCTCATGTAGTGCCCATTGTAGGCTATGGGCTTTTGCCAATACAGGCGAATATGCCTATGCTGCTGGGCGATGAATGGCTTCCTTCGAAAAGTGAGGAATATGCGCAAATTCCATACATCATCATGCCCCTGGCATCTCAAAATTTAGCTCAAGCATTGACAAGTCCTGAGCTGGATCCATTGCAAAGGCTGGATTTTGCACTTCAGTTTTGCCTTGGGGTGCGAAAGATTCATAGCTACTATGTCCATAATTCTCCCACAGAAGCCACAGTAGAACCTTTTTTCCATGGCAACCTTAAATTATCCAATCTTTTGCTATTTCAACAAGGCAAAAAGCTGAGTTTGAAAATCTCTGACCTTGGTTTTTCAACAGGCACTGCTGATTTTCCTGAGCAAGCGCCCGAGCAACGTGAACATCAAGACACTGACTATCGTTCTGACCTTTTTTGTATTGCCAAAATTCTGCAAACCTTGATCCAAGAACCCAATCTGGCCATCACCGACATCCTAGATCAGTTGCTCAATCCCAATCCCAACCAAAGACCTCCGCTTTTGCCAAAGCTCATCCAAACCATTTGGGAAGAGCGAACCCGGATATATAAAAATAAATTGGCCTATACCATGTATCTTTTAGGCTTAAATTTATACCAGGCTGGCCAATTTGATTATGCATTGCAAGATTTTGCTAGGGCCATTAAGCTATATCCAAACTTCGCGCTTGCATGGCTAGGACAAGCCGATACATTGCGGCAATTGGGGAAAACCAAGGAGGCTCTGGATAGCTATGACCAATCTATTGCCCTTGACCATAGCAATGCTTTAGCATACGAAAATCGCGGTGAATTATTTGGAGAACAAGGGGATTATGCCAATGCGATCGTGAGTTTTAAAAAAGCATTGGACCTTGATCCAACTGCTGCATCTGTGCATGGAAGCCTTGGATTGGTCTATGGAAATATGCAGGAATGGGAAAAGGCCTTGGAACAATTTAGCCGCTTGATTGACATCCATAAAGATTTTCCGGCTGCGTATGCAGATCGAGCCGAAGCACTCGTGCATCTCAAACGTTTTGAAGAAGCCTTGGAAGATTATCGCCATGCGTTAGAGCTTAATATTGATGAACCCCAGGCAATCCAAGTCAAAATTCAAGAAATCGAGAATATCCAAAACAAACAAAGTCAGTAATATTGAAGTATTTTCAATGACCCAAGCATTAGAAAGGAAGCGGCTTTCCTGATTTTGCAAAAGAAAGCCGCTGCTTATTTTTATGGGATTGCCCCTCATTAGCACGATTATCCCAGTCTACAATTGCGAAAAATATCTCGGAGAAGCGATTGAAAGTGCACTCAACCAGGATTACCCCAATCAGGAGATATGGATTATCAATGACGGTTCTACAGACCAAAGTGCGTCCATTGCCCAATCGTTTGGTTCAAAGATTCAATACGTTGAGCAACTCAACCAAGGACCGGCTGTGGCCAGAAATCAAGGAATTCAGCTTGCAAAAGGCGAATTTCTGACTTTTTTAGACAGTGATGATCTTTGGCCTAAAGAAAAACTAAGCCGGCAAATGGCCGTGCTGCAAGCGAACCCAGACCTGGATATGGTTTCTGGCAAACTCAAGCAATTTTATAGCCCTGAGGTGCCAGAAGAGCAAAAGCAAAAATGGGCTTATATTTTGGACAATGTAAACTGCACACTCATAGGTGCCATTTTGTTCAGGGCCTCTTGTTTCCAAAAAGTAGGACTGCTTCGTCCTGAATTTAAAATGGGGGAATTCATAGATTGGTATATCCGCAGCCAAGAAGCAGAGTTAAAAATAGACTACTTGCCTGATATTGTCCTTTATAGAAGGATTCATGGTAAAAACAAAGTCATTGAAGAACGAGCGGATTATGGATCCTATGTACAAATTATCAAAAGCCGATTAGATCGGATGCGACAAGCAGCGCACAACACCGGCCAAGGCAGCAGTTCTAGCAACAAAGAGCCTGGAAACAAAATATGAAACAAGAATTATCAGTATGGCCTAGCCAGCGACAGGAAATGCTTTTCAAAGTGTTGCTCAAACAAGGAACAGAATCACTCACAGCATGGCAAGATTGGCTTCAAAAAACATCCTTAGAACAAATCACCCTGGACAACGATGCTTTTCAACTCCTGCCTTTGGTATATCATCATTTTCAGCAACAAGGCATCACTACAGAAGCCATGCCTAAATTACAAGGCCTTTACAAATCAAACTGGTGCAGAAATCAACTACGATGGTACTCGCTTCGGCCGTTATTTCAGGCTTTTCAGAAACATGATATTCCAGTGATATTTCTCAAAGGCCTGGCAATGTCTCTGTTTTATTATAAAAGTTTTGGGCCTCGATATATGGATGATTTTGATTTATTGATACATCGTTGTGATGCTGAACAGGCAAAAGGCATCTTATTAGAATTAGGCTGGCATCTCCATAGCTTTTGGCTTCCTGAATATTATCATGAATGCCATTTCCAGGATCAAAAACAGCAAAATCTTGATTTACATTGGCATGTCAGCCCTGATTTATGCTTTGATGCTGCGAGTGAATCTTTTTGGACCAATGCCCAGAAATTGCAGGTAGATCAAATTTCCGTGTGCATTCCTCATGCAACAGAGCTATTTTTCCATCTCTTGCTTCATGGACGGAAATTACATCCGATTCACCCAGCCCATTGGATCATGGATGCAGTTTGCATTCTACGCAATCCTATCCCTCCAATCTCATGGCCCAGATTCATTCAATTGGCCAAAGAATTTGAAACGACACTCATTATCCGCCATGCAATGCAATATCTCAACCAATGGACCACTATTCCTGTAGAAGTCATGCAAGAATTACAGGCAATTCCGATCTCTCGATCAGAACGCCTGATATACAACGCTTTTTCTAAACAGCCTGGTGCTTACGCATCCTTTTTTCGACACTGGTATTATCACACTCGATGGAATCGTCAAGCCAATCTTTGGACGCACTTGATCAAATTTCCTGGATATTTAAAAGCGATCTGGCAACAAACGTCCTATCTTGGACTTTTGCAATATTTATTGAAGAAAATATGGTTGTACATAATTAG
>JAKLHB010000416.1 GCA_022710345.1 Planctomycetota bacterium | reverse complement strand
TTAGGCACTACCTCTGGATTCAGCATGCGTATGAGTACCATATCCTCTGCTGTCTCAACACCAGTGCCGCCTACAATAATCCTTCTCTGAGAATCTAGCTTAATGGCTCTACCAAAGCTGAAGCTTTTATCACCAATGCGCTCTCCAATCAGGCTTCCATTATATTGATAGCCACGAATAAAAAAATTTACTACATCATTACTGGAGGTTGATCCCGTGATATATAGATTATTGTAGCCTTCTCCTGCTTCGATCACACATCCAGTGGCTTCATGGCCTAAAAGGTCACTTCCTGGGCGAAACGTGGCTGTTCCGGTTACGGTTGATACACCGTACGGGCCAATGGCTGAAATAGTGCCATCATCTTTGCAAGCAAACATAGCTATCTTTGTATCCATTGCGCCAGCACTATAGCCTACCATAACAAAGATATTTCCTGATTCTAATGTATTGGGGCCATAAGCTACGGATGTACCTTCATCAAATCTATTGTCAAAATCTATTGTTCTCCAGCCTCCTTCATTAAACTCTGTGTCCAGTGATCCATCTTCTGCTATAAAGCTCACCATGATAAAATTGCTGCCAGATAGAGTATAATTGCTGCCCACTGCTATTATTTTGCCATTGGGAAGTAGTATTGCATCTGCAAATCCAGTTCCGGTATCTTCACCGCCAATATTGGAATGGTACACCACTCCATCAGTGCCAAAACCATAATCTGGGTAGCCATTGGATAAATAACGAGCCACCACAACAACAGTATTTATGTTCGCGATGACCAAAATTTTGCCCTTGTGTGTTCCATCCGGGATGAGCATCAGATTTGCGTTTTGCACGGTCATTCCCTCTACCCGGATAAAATCATATCCTCCCTTGTGACCTTCATCCGCGCAAAATGTTGTATCTAGTGTACCATTAGGATTAAAACGAGCAAAAAAGGCCCTATCTTGTGAATTCAGGGGTGCCATTCCACATAGTAGAATTTTGTCATCAGGTTGGACAATGCTTTTACATGGCCATGCTTGATCATTAGGATTAGGATGCCATACCACATACCCCTTACCATCTCCGAATGAAGTATCTAGATCAGAAGGGTTTGCGAATAGTAAACTCATGGCCACAAGTAAGAAAAAATATAAACCTTTTACTACATTTGTCATTGGAATTCTCCTTTTTCATAGAGGAAGTTGCTTCTGGATAAGTAGCATATACTGAAGCAAGGCTAGACGCAGGCGTGGAGAAAGTTGAGATGAATCATTGGAATTGGTTTAATCTTCCAATACCATTATTGATGAAGTTGTTAAGGTATCATATCTGAGCTAAAACAGGCAAAAGAACAATTTTTCCCAAAATAAACGCTTTGTTAGAACCATAAAACGGTTTAAAACTCATGATAGAAAAAAATAAATAATTTTACAAGTAAATTTTTGTCAAACATTTTTTTTTGCTAAAATATTTTAATATTGTATTACATCTTGGCAAACATGAATTCTTGGAGAAACATGAATTTTAAGAGATTGCCTCTTGATTCATAGAAAATGGTTATTTGTATAAACCGGAAGCCAAAGTGTTGAAAATCAGTCTCTCCTCTATTTTTTCACAAACCTTGATTTTGCAACAAAAAATGGCAAGATATTTTTTTATGGAAAATATCTTGCCAAATCTATCATATCTTGCCAGCTTAAAAATTAAGTACTCTTCAATGGTTTTCGATAATTGAGTGCATCACTTAAAATTGCATCATTCGCGAATTCAATGCTCGTGCCAACAGGAATACCGCGAGCAATTTTGGAGATTGTGATAGGAAATTGCTTGATTTGATCAATAATGTAGAGCGAAGTTGTATCCCCCTCTAAGGTTGGGTTGGTGGCAATGATCAGCTCTTTCACTGGATGTTCAGTCCCAAGACTTTTCTGAATACGCTCTACCAAGACATCAATGGTAAGGCTTTCTGGATGCTCATCTTCCAGAGGTGCTACTCTTCCCATGAGAACATGATATAAACCTTTGTACTGCCCAGTTTTTTCAATGGCCATCAGGTCTTTGGATTGTTCTACGACACAGATAATACTTGTGTCTCTTTGGGGATTGCTGCAAATCGCACAGGGATCTTCGTCCGTGATGTGGAAACAATAACGGCATTTTTTTAAATTTTCCTTGACCTGGCGAATTGCATCAGCAAGCTCGAATGCTTCAGAATCAGGCGCTTTTAGCAAATGGAATGCCAATCGTTCTGCAGTTTTTGGCCCAATCCCTGGCAATTTCTGCAGAGAATCTAGAAGATTTTTTAAAATTTGTGGATAGCTCATACCTCAATCCTTTCTAAGGACCAAATTTTCAACTACCACAGCCTGGATTTCTTCAAGCAATTCTTGGGTTTCAGCAAGCAATGCCTCCAAATGTGCTTTGCTTCCTTTACGCATCGAATAATACACAGCGTAAACAACATGCCTGCTTTGATCTGTTGTTTTCGTAGCCAAAGAATCTTTCACAGGTGTTACAATGGGCTGCTCTGTGCCATTTTGGATTGCTACGCCGCAGACCAAATCTTCTAAATCAAGAATCTGTCCAGTTGCATTGAAGATATAAGATTCACCAGGTTTGCCAAGCCTAAAACAATACGATTTTGTTTTGGCTAACTCCACATCCCATAATGAAATAGGCACCATATATTTGAGAGATATATAATTATTAATGTCCACCATTGCATTGATCCTAGGAAATTGCCCTGCAATGGCTTCCCTCAGCAAATACTCAGATGCAGGCTTCCCCCGACCAGTGGGGCGATACTTCCCATTCCGCAGGATATCCCTACTTCCTTCCCTCAACTGATCTTCGTCATGAGTCAATTCTTTTTGCTTTCGCAATTCTATTAGATCATTCAATCGAGCATTGAGCTTCGGCTGTGCCAAATCCAAACGCACCTCCCGAGCAATCACAATGCCTATCTTGGTTTCTGTTTTTGGCAATTGATAATCAAAGGTATATTCACTCATTGGATTTCTCTTCTAACCTAAAGAACCTACAAAAAATACATTTACTGATGTATAACGTTTTTTGGCTCCGCCAATTACAACAGATATTGTCGGTTAATTTCTAGCCGGCTGAGGAACTCCCAAGTTATGCGCGTGCATGTATTGTCTTTTGTTTTTATTTCTCCGCGTATTCGATGATCTTCAAAACATTCAGAAGTATACCTTACATTGCCAAAAAGTAAAGCAAATTATCGTTAGCACCAGAGCAAAAATACATTTGATTTAGCATAGCTGAACCAAATTCGTCTGAGTCGCAGCAATTGTCAACTTATTTTGACAGAATTGTTTAAAAAAAATATGTGTGTTCCAAAAAAATTTGCCTTTTCCAAAAAGATATGTATAATTAAAAAGGTAGTTTATCCAAAAGTTTCTTTTGAAAAACAAAATGTTTTGGAAAACCGAATGGATTGATGTTCCATCCACAGGTACAATTTTGTAGAAGGGCGGTTGTATGTGGAAGATATTATTGCCATTATGCTTGATGATATGTTGGTATAGCACTAGCTTAGCTCAGTTGGAGCCTATGTCGTTGGAAGATATTCTCGACGCGAAAGACTTCGATGACCAAACTGAAGCCCAAATTTTAGAACAAGTCAAGGCAAGAGGCTGCAGCATTCCCAATGAACCTCAGGCAATCAAGGTAGCTTTGGAAGAGCTAAGAAACAATGGATTTAGCCGTAAATTTCGAGAGATGCTCAAAACCATTATCCAAACAAGTCGGCCTGAAATGCCTGCTAAAGATATTTCGGTCGAAATTGTAGGAGCCAATAAAGTGGTTGCGG
>JAKLHB010000415.1 GCA_022710345.1 Planctomycetota bacterium | reverse complement strand
TTGCCTTTTTCAGCAGATTCAGCAGATTCAGGCACAGGAAGACGTTGTGAACTACCTTTTTTATGGCGAACGTCAGGCTCTGGTGCATTGGCTATATTGACTGCCACATTGGGAGTACTAGGTTCAGGGGTTGCAGGTGCTTGAGCTGGAGCTGGATGCGAGCTGCCTGGTAAGTCTTGATACATCACAGTTGGATATTCTTTGGCCTTTTGTCGCCAGTTTAGATACGTCCGCATATCGTCAGCAAACTCTTGTGCAGTTTGATATCTATCATCCTTTTGCCTTGCCAAAGCTTTATTGCAAATGTAGGCCAATTGAGATGGAATACCAGGAAGTACCTCTTGAATATCAGCAGGTGCTCGATGTGCGATGTTGTAACATACTTCTAAAAAATTGGCACCTTCAAAAGGGTTGCGAGCCGTGAGCATTTCGTATAAAATAATACCTAGCGCAAAAATGTCTGTTCGTTGGTCTTGGTTCTCAATTTCCCCACGAGCTTGTTCTGGAGACATATATCCAGGAGTGCCAATGATTTGCCCTTCCATAGTTAGAGCAGTAATATCATCATCTGGCATTTTTAGATATTTAGCGAGTCCAAAATCCAAAATAATAGGATCCCCTTGACGAGTGATCATAATGTTTGCTGGCTTTAAATCCCTATGGATGATTCCACATTGATGAGCATACGCC
The DNA here is from genome assembly GCA_022710345.1 of Planctomycetota bacterium. GTDB lineage: Bacteria > Planctomycetota > Uabimicrobiia > Uabimicrobiales > JABWCH01 > JAKLHB01. Next base: position 3,136 of record JAKLHB010000415.1, on the reverse strand, counting down.
ATTGCAGAAACAATTTTATAAAATAATTCCAACCGCCGGTCTGAACTTAGGTTGACCTGTTCCATATATCTTTTCAAGGGCAATCCATCAATAAAATCCATCACAATATAAAAATGTCCCTCAATCTCTCCTGTCTTATGATACCGTACAAAGTTAGGATGTTGAATACGTTTACCCGTGTCTATTTCACGCTGAAAACGCCGATGTTGTGAATTTTCGATTAAAAATTTAATAGCAACAGGCTTACGTTCATCTGTGGTATAGCCTTTATAGATGATTCCCATCCCACCGCCATCAATTTCGCGTTCCAAAATATAATTCGCAAAACGTTGAGGTGGTGTCCATTTGCGATCCAGACCAGCAGGAGAATAATGATTCGAGGATGCCATAGTACAACACTCTTTTATGAAGTTTTTTTTGGGCCTTAGTTTTACTAAATTGTACGCAATTCCTTAAAATTGTCAAGAAGAAAAATGATAATTTTGAATATCAAAGCTTGCACTTTATGAAAAAAGTGTCATACTTTTATCAAACAAGATTGATTCTCTCTTTAAGGCAACTATCATGCTAATCGAAGAAATAAAAGAATGTCTCAAAAAATCTCGTCAACAATTAGATCAGCTTAGAGAATCTCTTTGACCTCGCCAAATATCAGCAAAAATTAGCCGAATTAGAACAACAAGTGGCCAATGCTGAATTTTGGTCATTGAATGAAGAGAAAAGAGCTATTGTAATTGAATCTCTTAAAACTGCAAAACAAATTGTAGATCCGATTCTTACTTTATCCCACCAATGGGAAGAAATGCAGATTTTATTTGAACTAGCAACCGAAGAAAACGACACACAAAGTTTGCAAAACATAGTCCAAAATCTGGAGCCATTTCAGGCCAAGCTGCATTCATTTATCCTAAAAAATAAGTTTGTTGACCCTGATGACTTTAAAAATGCATTTTTGTCCTTGCAATCTGGAACAGGTGGCACAGATGCATGCGATTGGACCTATATGCTTTTTCGAATGTATACAAAATACGCCAATCGGCAAGATTTTAAAGTCGAAATCCTAGACTATCAGGCTGAAGAAGAAGGTGGCATTAAGAATGCTACCTTGCATATCCAAGGTCCATGGGCCTATGGTTTTCTCAAGGCAGAGCGTGGTGTCCATCGTCTAGTGCGCATTTCCCCATTTGATGCCAGCGGTCGTCGTCATACTTCTTTTGCAGCAGTAGATGTTTTGCCGGAGTCTGAAGAAGAGCCCGACCTTGAAATTACTGAAAAAGACTTGCGTATTGACTACTACCGCTCTTCTGGCGCAGGTGGGCAGCATGTCAATGTAACAGATTCTGCAGTACGGATTACCCACCTTCCTACCGGGATTGTGGTATGCTGCCAAAATGAACGATCCCAGCATAAAAACAGAGCTATTGCTATGAAAATATTGCAAGCTAGACTGTTGCAAAAGAAAAAACAGGAGCAGCAGGCAGCAATAGCCGAACGCTATGACGCTAAAGGCCAGGTTTCTTGGAGCAACCAGATACGATCCTACTTTCTGCATCCATATACGCTCATCAAAGATCATCGCACCAATTATGAAACTGGCAATGCCCAACCTGTTTTGGATGGAGCAATTGATGGCTTTATCGAAGCATATTTAACGATGATCGCAGAAGCCAATCGCTCGAAATAGGCAACATTTTCGCGTGTTCTAGCCTAAGCAACGCTAGATTGGGGATTACGTTGGGTACACAAGCGGTTTATTTGATAATGATATGCTGCCTGTTTGTAAACCAGCTTGCTTTTTCCAGAGGAACTGGGAAATCGTCTATACAATTGCAGATTGTTTCTGAAGTTTATAAAAAGCAGCCTTATATCATTGTTCCAACAGCTCGAATTGATGCAGTATTAGCTAATAAAATCTTGGCTCAATTGCAAAAATGCGTCGGGCCAGAATGGCAAGCACAAATGATGCCATTGCAAGGTGAATGGGCACAAAAGCTAAAATGCTGGCCTGCTGTGAACATTGAATTTTTTCCAAAAGAACCTTCTACTTCTTCGAAATCAGCAGGGATGCTTTTGATTTATCCCAGAAATTATCGAGGAATCATCGAAGACCCATTGGCAGATAACCCACCCCCGATCTCGTACTTAGGAAGCACCCGAAGGCTTGCATTTTATTTTTATCCCAATCAACAAGCAAAATCATTGCTTGCACAAAGAATTGCAACGATGTTAGGCTCTTTGGGAGAAATTGGACAAGAGTAACTTGAGTGCCAAACTTTACAAAAAGAGCAAGTCAGCAATGGGCTGGCATAAAGCCCATTGCTTCATGAATCATAACAATTAGAGCTTAACTTATTGGCATTTGGCTTTACGCCAGTTGCTCAATGCAAGGCATATTGTTGGCTCTTGGCCATAATGGATCCCAAAAATCCGTTAGAATCAGTATCCATCATCAATTTTTATCTGTGAGTCGTTATGCAACAGCAAAGTTTTCCAGATTTTTCGGGTCATAAAATCCAAGATATTCAACTATTAGAGATATTGGGACATGGAGCTGCAGGATCTGTGTATCATGCCATGCAAACCTCATTAGATCGAGAAGTTGCAGTGAAAATTATTTGTCTTGATCTCTTGGCCAAAGACTACCAGATATATTTGGAAAGGTTAAAAAGAGAGGCAAAACTTGCAGCATCATTAGAACATCCTAATATTGTGAGTATTTATAATGCTGGCATTCAAGATACATTCTTTTACATTGTCATGGAATATGTAAAAGGCGAAACTTTGCAAAAACGGCTAGAACAAGTGGGGCATTTACCCGAAGTTACAGCTTGGGAAATATGCTTACAACTTTGCTCGGCCTTAGAAGCCGCCTATACTTTGGGTATCATCCACCGAGATATTAAGCCAGCCAATATTTTATTAACTCGAGAAAATATTCCGAAGTTAACTGATTTTGGACTTTGCAAAAGATATGACGATCTAGGTTTGACTCAGCCTGGAACAATTTTAGGTACACCAAACTATATGAGTCCTGAACAGGCAGCCGGCATACCCTCAGATTTTCATTCTGATATGTATTCGCTGGGAGCAACCATATACACTGCTATCACAGGCCATTTAATTTTTGAGAGCTCCA
>JAKLHB010000414.1 GCA_022710345.1 Planctomycetota bacterium | reverse complement strand
TACTGGAGAAGTAGTTTGGCAAACACCAAATCCTGATCACTGGGAAATGTCGCATTCCTCCTTGATGCCTATGACGTACCAAGGGCAACGTATGTTGGTATATTGCGCAGTCGGTGGCATAGTAGGAATCTTTATTTCGGGTGAAGAGCGTGGGCAAATTGCATGGAAATTATCCGAGTGGAGTCCTACAGTGGTTGCGCCTAGCCCTGTGGTTTTTGAAGACGGCCGAGTGTTTATAACCGCTGGGTATAGCGCTGGTGGCATGATGTTTCAAGTGACAAAAACTGCCAGCAATTTTGTTGCCCAAAGGCTTGGGCGTTGGAGCACCAATGAAGGATTGGCTTCAGAGCAGCAGACCCCAATTTTATATCAAGGTTTGCTATTTGGTATTTTGCCCAAAGATGCTGGAGAACTTCGTGGCCAATTTGTATGCTGTGATCCCAATGACTGCACAAAAATGGTATGGACAAGTGGAAAATCAGAACGATTTGGATTAGGACCGTTTTTGATCGCCGATGGGAAATGCCTGATCTTGAATGATAATGGTGTATTGACCATGATTGATCTCACAGCCCAAAGATATCATATACTTGGAAGACATAAAGTACTATCTGGAACCGATGCTTGGGGGCCGCTTGCGTTGGTACAAGGTAGGCTCTTGCTCCGTGATTCACGGCAAATGATATGTCTAGACCTTAGGCAATAAAGAAAAACCACAAAGACAGAAACTATTTCGTATGCATGCATTGCCTGGGTTTGATACGAAGAGTTTTGCTAATGTCTTTGTGGTATATTTTGTTCAAACTAAGCCGATTGTTTTTGAATAGGTTCTGGCCAATGTGGTTCGCTGCTTATTTTTTTCCGCCACAACCTGAACGCCTGGGACATGAACCACAACTGCTACCAGCACTACAGCCAGATTCTGCTACTTTAGACTGTGTTTGGAGTACCTGAGTAAACCGGGGAATATTTTGGATGCTCTGTAGATCAGGATGTTCCAAAATGGCTTTTTGCATCGCAGGTAAACGACTGGGCAATGTTTTTTCAAGAGCTTGACCCAAAAAATTCAAAGCCAATTCTGAATTGCCAAGTAATACCTCTAACACCGCAGCATGATAGAAAAATTGTGGATTTGATATGTCGGAGACTTTGCGTAGATTTTCTGCAATAGCATTGGCTTTGGCATTGTCTTTTGCTTTCGCGCTTGCTACACCAAGCAGAACTTGTAGCATAGGAGAGTCTTCTTTTGCCTGGCTTAAAAATTCTTTTGCCTGTGTATATTGTGCACAAGACAATTGGGCTTCGCCTAGCATAAACATAGCCGATGGAGTAGGGGATTTATCATAAATTTGTTGGCTAATCTTCAATGCCTCTGCATAAATTTTATTTTGCATATAAAATGTCCGCAAAGATACAGCCATATAGACCCATTTTTGAGTATCCTGTTCTTGTTCTAGGCGGCTTCTAATTTGAATCACATTTTTCAATATCAAACAACGTTGGCGGTATTCAGCATGATCGGGATTCAGTTTGCTAGCTTCTTGATACAATGCTAAGGCTTGGATAAAATCTGCCCTCTGCAATGCAGCTTCTGCATAAGCTGCCAGCTCAACAGAGGTCATTTGTCCTAATAGACCTTGGCTAATGCAGAAGCATGCGCCAATGATCACAAAAAAATTACGCATAGAAATAATCCTTTGCAAATTTTTGTTTATCCTGATTTTTATAAAACGCACCTATGCCAATTCAGCAGCGCTCCAGAAAGCATACAAAGGCAATGTACGTTCTTTGCTTTGTTGCGTTGCAGGCTAGAAACCGCCTTTTCTTTTGTGTTTTTTGCCGCGAAGCGGCTTGGGGATAAAGCCTCCTGGGGTTTTGAACCCCAGGGGTAGATTTGTCGTTCAGTGCCCTGAAGGGGCACCGGAAACTTCCTATAGTTTGTAGACTATACAAAGGCAATGTACGTTCTTTGCTTTGTTGCGTTGCAGGCTAGAAACTGGCCGACAGCGTCTGCTGGAATTGGCGGAAGTAAGCAAGGTTCATTGAGCTGCGATTCTGTAGTGCCCGCAAAACAAGTGTTAGCATATAGTGAATTTTTCTTCACCAATGCACTCGAGATCGCTATAAATTTTGACTGAATATGTGCCTTTGGCCCAATTGCCTGGCGTTGTCCATCCCCAACCGCGTTGATGCCAAGCAGTATACCATTCAGGCAAGATATTAAAATCTGCTACAACTTGGTCCCAAAAGGTGCCGTCTGGACGATGGTATTTCCAAACTAATTTATGGCTATGGGGAGCCTGCCCATACAACAGATTAATTACTTTGACTTCACAATAAATATACCGCGCTTCCTGTTGACTGAAATACGTTTGATACTTACGCTCTGTCGCCGCTGGTATAGTTTCTCCAGCTTCAAAAAATTGGATAGAAATAAGCTCAAAGTACAGGTTTCTATAATTGACATGTGTGAGTTGGTCTGAAACAATGGAAAATTTTTCATTCCCAATGCACTCTTGATCACAGAAAACATGGACTAGATAATTTCCTAATGCCCAATTCCCAGGCTGTTTCCATCCAAGACCATGTTGATACCAAGCTGTGAGCCACTCAGGTGAGATATTGAATTCTGCACTGATTTCTCCTATTTGGCGACCATCGCTGTGGACGTATTTCCAAACCAAGGAATGTGTATGCGCTTTTTTATGATACAACAGATTGGTCACTGTGATTTCGCAATACACATAGCGAGTAGCATTTTGAATGAATTGGTTTTGGTATTGCCGAACCTGTACAGGCCGGGCTTGTTCTCCATCCTCAAAAAAACGTATATTCATGACTTGGACGTAGTCTGAAATACTTTGGGCTCGTGGAGTAACAAGTTGGCTTGGAGCAGGAATGGGAACTTTACTTAGCATTGGACTTGGACTAATATCCGATTGCCAAGGTGATAGCGGTTCAGCCGGAATAGAAGGGACTAAATCTTCTTCTATTTTCTTAGCCAAATCGGGAATTTCAAAAAATTGATATAATGTATGCACTAATTTTTGTGCATCCTTAGGAAAGGATGCGCCAGTTTTGATATGAAGCCCAGATCGGAGTGCAAGAGGTTTTAAGTGCTCTGGCAACTCAATGTCCAAAGGCATCCTCATATCTCCAACTAGAATAGGCAAAATGAATATTTCTTTGCCTAGAGCAGTGGTGATTTCTAAGCATACTAACTCATTGGGATTTTGAATTCGCTTTTTCCCCTGAGGATCTTGGCATAAAAACCATTTAGGTCCAATTAAAACGAGCATTGCTTCACAATCAGTGACCATTTTTTTCACAAGTTCTCTTGAATTAGGCTGGTTGGCAATCTTAGCATCTGTTAGAATAGAGGATTCTCCAAATGCTGTTACCAAAAAGTGATAAATTTGGCCTGCGATTTCGCCACTATCCTCCAAGAGATAGCAAAAAAATATTTGAATTGCCATTGTGTTCCCTCATATCTGTGACTCAATGTGTTTGCGTAGCAGATGTGATTACTTTTGCCATCCGCAATACTTCGCCTTCGTAGAGAAAGCCTTCCTGAGATACTTCTATAATGTGGCCTTCTGGAATATCTGGCCGAACATTTTCACCAATTACTTCATGGTATTCATAATTTACTGGCTGGCCCAAGGAATTGATTTCAACCACGCCTGCTCTTTGCAGTACCTGTAAAATTTTTTTTGTAACCAAGCCAAATCTTTGTGCAACAAATTCTTTTGGTTCTGCTGGCCAATCGCTTTGATTGGCTGAAATACGAAGTAATTGTTGTAATGCATCATAAATTTCTAAAATTTGATA
>JAKLHB010000413.1 GCA_022710345.1 Planctomycetota bacterium | reverse complement strand
GTATGGAATGGTCATGTAATGGTTGCTGGCTTGCAAGTATTGCCGATTGCCCCGTAATACAGGCTGGTAAAAATATGTTAATCCAGTTAAAGAAGCACGTGGAAGCAACGTGGAATCCGTAATATACGCAATATCTTCTGAAATATCTATGGCATAAGGAAAATCAGCAGAATAGACCACATAATCGCTTTGATTTGCCAAACCTCTCTGTTCCAGTGTTTGAAGTATTGGCAAAAGAATGGTTTTGCGAAATACTTCTAAAGAAACCACTTCATAGCTTGGAATTTTACTCAAGTAAACCACATTGGCAGGAGGAATTTGCCGAAGCGAGATGTATTCATTGGCAACAGCCATCGAAGCCCAACTATCTGCATTGACCACCACTGCCACATTTTCAGCGATCACTCCTGCTAGAGCTTGGCCATTGATGCAAAGAAAATAGACAGTGCTTGCCCAAAATATTGCTTTGAAAAATTTCAGCATACTATTCCTTTCCCCGGATTTTGAGAGTCAGTATGTCAGTTGACAACTCTTTTTTACACAGACTACCGGTGCTTGTGCCAATTCAGCAGCGCCCAGAAAACATCCAAAAAAGAGTGATGTTCTAAGCTGTGCCACGTTGCAGGCGAAAAAGTAAGCGAAAGCGTCTGCTGCAATTGGCGGAAGCAAGCAATGTTTGCCCAAAATATTGCGCAATGTTTGCCCAAAATATTGCTTTGAAAAATTTCAGTATGACTGTTCCTGAAAACTTCTATTATAGAGTAAAGCTAGTTTACTGCAATGATAATTTTATGGATTCTAACATATTTTGAAGCCACTAAAAATCTCAAAAAATTTTCTTTGTTTTGTGGCAAAAATGGACTATACTGAAAGAATTGGGTCTCTATTTATTCACTTGTTTTTTTTGAAATAATCTTGAGGCCGCACTGCTGCTCTATCCTAGAGACGAAGATAAAAAATAAATTATATCGTAAGTTCATAATTGGATGGAGGTTAGTGTGGAAAATTTTATGAAAAATTGGTGTTTGGTTGTTCTTTTTCTACTTGTTGTCATTCCAATCGCATCTTTCGCTCAAACAACTGCATCTTCAAGAACCAATGTGCCAATCTACATCTCATTTCATTGGCATATGCACCAGCCTATTTATTGGCCTTATGAAGATATGGTAACTACAAACCGTCGCCATGTATATAGTTATGACTTATTAGATATTATGTTCACTCGAAGCGGGCCCTACACAAGCTGGCCTTATGATGCAGTGAAGGCTATGGCAGACAACGGGTTGCCATCTGGTGGCGCACAAGTCAGTTTTTCAGGCTCACTGATTGAAGACCTCAATGCCATAGAACAAGCCGGTTTAGGCTTTTTCAATTGGTCAGGATGGTACAAAGAAGGCAGATTGCTCAAAACAAAATTTGGCAATCCAAGACTTGATCTTGTTGCATTTGGATATCACCATCCTTTAATGCCTTTGTGCGACTACATGGACATTCGCAAGCAAATTCAAGCGCATCGGGAGATGATCCAACAAACTTTTGGCAAAGAAGTCCCCTATTCCAAAGGTATGTTCCCGCCAGAAAATGCGTTTGCAGAATGGATCATCCCCTCATTGGTGGATGAAAACATTCAATGGGTCTTTGTGGACAACATCCATTTTCATAGAGCTTGCAAAGCATACCCATGGGTCAAAGGCGAAAATTTAATCCCGCCCAATCCAGCAGACCAAGTCAATGAGATCACCAGTCCTTGGGTCCAATTGAACGGTCTTTGGGCTCCTTCCAAAATCACAGCTTGGGGCTGCAAGCCACACTGGGTACGCATGATTGACCCAAAAACTGGGAAAACAGCCATCACTCCAGATGGAAAATTAGCCCAAATGATTGCTGTTCCAACAGAGCGCTATATGGGAAACGAAGACGGCCGAGGCGGATTTGGTGCCCTCAATTACGAAGCTGTGATGAGCCAGTTAGAGGCGTATAACACAGACCCAGCACATCCAATTTTGCTCGTGTTACATCATGATGGTGATAATTATGGCGGTGGCACTGAAAGTTACTACCATAGCAACTTTTATAATTTTATCCAATGGATCAAGACAAATCCAGACCGTTTTGTGGCCACCACAGTCGAAGATTATCTCAAACAATTCCCTCCTGATGCAGAAGACATCATCCATGTTGAGCCAGGTTCCTGGTCTGGTGCAGATAATGGCGATGCTGAATTCAAAAAATGGAATGGAGACCCAAATGCACAAGGCTACTCTCCAGACCGCAATTCCTGGGGTGTGATGACGGCAGTGAAAAATGTCGTGCTCACAGCAGAAGCCTATCGCCCAACATCTACCAATACTAAAGCAGCATGGCGTTATTTCCTTTGTGGTCAAACATCATGCTACGAATACTGGGACGGCACTGAAATGTGGGATAGCCACCCAACCAGAGCGTGCAATCTAGCCTACGAAGAAGCCAAAAAAGCACTCGGCACCTCTTTTACAGACACTGTTCCACCCACGATCTACAAGCCACAAAGAGAGCCCTATAATCCAGGCGGTATGGAATGGGGAACCAATCCAGAACCATCGGATTTTGAAGTTTGGACGTATGTTTATGATATATCCGGACTTAAGAGCGTGACCCTTTGGTATTCTGTAGAGCCCAATCAATATGCCCCTACCCTTGAAGCAAGAGAACAACGCGCATGGCAGCCCATTACCATGACAGGCCGCATGATTGAATCCCAAACCAATCCAAAGCCATTGATCAAAGCCCTGGAATACAGTGCTAAAATCCAAGGCGTACAAAAAGCGCTTGTCAGCTATTATGTAGAGGCAATTGACCAAAAGGGCAACACCGCAACTTCGCCCATGATGTTCGTCTATGTTGGAAATGGCCAGAGCACAGTTTGGCAGCCTAAAAATCCAACCACAGCCGATGTTATCACGATTATCTCTGACCGCAAAGCCTACCTACATTGGGGTGTCAATCAATGGAAATTGCCTCCTAAAGAATATTGGCCAGCAAACTCCGTGGCCTGGGATGATGGCAAAGCCATTGAATCTGAGATGATCCAGAGCGGCGATAAATATATCATCAAGATTGGCCCATTCAACAAAACAGCCGTAACCACAGTCAACTTTGTTTTCCATTATGTGGACAACACGTGGGACAAAGACTATACCATCAACATCCAGCAGCGTAAAACTACCACAGATTTGCGCAAGTATAAAAAACCCGCGAAAAAATAATTGCGCTCTACCTAACTAGTTTTGAATAACTAGTAACTTGGGTAAGCGTTATATTTCCAGGCCGGCATAAGCCGGCCTTTTATTTAAAAGCAAAGTCTTGAAATGCTTGTGCTCCAACTGCTGAAAATATTGTAATTTTTTTCCCAAAAAACAAAGGGTAATTTTTTTTGATGTATTCCGATATGGGCTTAACCCAAAATTACAATTGTCCTTACCAAAAATAAACTTCCATCAAACCTTCAAATGCGTAATCTTTTTTTAATTGAAGGCGATAGTATGCTGGTTCAAAATGTTGGACTATATACAGGGCAAGTAAAAAATTGCTTCTTGGTTTGTGCTTTGCCGCGTGCCACCATTCTTTTGCTTCTTGGACTGTGTCCGTATATTTTTTTTCTTCTTTGATTTTTTCGTACAATGGTTGGAGTTTTTTGGCTATTTCAGTCAATTGTTCAGCGAGAGAGGATTGCATCTTCTTATAGTCGGCTAGGATCGTGCGATCTTGTGGAAGAGTCTGCTGGAGTTCAGCCACCTGTTCTTTGAACTTTTGCAATTGCTGCTCTCCATTTCTTTGTTCCTCTCGCTGAGAACGCAGCCTGGCTTCTGCTGCATTCATTTGACTCCGATAATGGTCGGCTGAAGCTCTTCTGCCCAAAAGCGTACGCAAAATCATTTCTTTTTTCTGCGGA
>JAKLHB010000412.1 GCA_022710345.1 Planctomycetota bacterium | reverse complement strand
TATGGATTGGAGCAATGTAGCATCTACCACAGAGACCATACAAGAAAATGGCCGGCAATTGTCTTTTTTTGAGTCTGCGCTACGCTTAGGGCTATACAATCTAGTTGAACAAGACTACCAACGCTTTAGAGATTTATTACTTAGGTTTAAGCAGCAAGGCATTACGATTGACCAGCAAGAAACGCCAGTGCCAGAAACCAAAATTGCTGAAATCTTGCAACTTTCTACTACTGAGACTATCCACATTATCGAGAAATATAAAATTAGATATCAAAGTATGAATGTCTATATCAATCAATCAAACCTACTATTTTTCTTGCTTCCTAAAGAACCTAGCAAATAAGCCAAGAGGCCAGTATGTCAACAGAAGAAAATTCTCAGTCTCGGGCAGACACTACATCCAAAAAAATCGTGCCTAAAATTTTGATTGTGGATGATGAGCCTTTGATCGTAGAAATTTTAATGGCTGCATTACAAGATCAAGGCTATCAAGTATTTGGGGCACATTCTGGAGAACAAGCTCTACGTATTGCTCAACAAATACCTTGCGATGTAGTGATTAGTGATATAACAATGGCACGCGTTTCGGGGATTGATTTGCTGTTTGAGCTAAAACGGATTCAGCCCACGGTCGAAGTTATTTTGATCACAGGTTTTGCTTCTGTAGAAACTGCCCAAGCAGCCGTGGCCGGTGGAGCATATCGCTATCTGAAAAAACCATTTCAGAATCTTCAGCAAGTTCTTGATGTTGTAGCAGAAGCTTTAGCAGCTCATCTTCGTCGTATCAGAGAGCAAACTCAATTGAGAGAAGCCATTTGCCAACAAGAACGTTTAAGTCAACGGCTAGGCAGAGTAGAAACGATGTACTTAATCAGCCATGCAGTAGGACTGCCAGAAAATTTACCTAAAATGATGATGGATGTAGCAAAACTTTTAAGCAATGCGTTGCCAATCTCACTAGCCGCTTGTATTTTCCAAGAAAAGAAAAATATACTGCAACAAGCTCAAGCTATTGAAAAAGACTCAAAAATGGCGAATCCCAGCGCCCAGACTATTGAAAAAGACTCAAAAATGGCGGAGCCATCTGCTCCATCAGCACCACAATCTATTGCACAAGATGCAAAAATGGCGGAGCCATCTGCTCCATCAGCACCACAATCTATTGCACAAGATGCAAAAATAATGAAGCCCGATGTCCCATCTATGGTGCAGATATTTGCGGTGTTGCTAAAACCTTTGCCTGAACTCAAAAAAAATAAAATATTATCGCTCATCCAGCGAACTTGCCCAGGCCAGCATCAAATGACGATAGAAAGTGCAATTGTCTCTGATGCTCCTGCTGAGTTAGAACGTATTTTAGAAATCCCATTTCCAAGTCAGGAGCATGGATTGCAAGGATCATTATGGCTGGCATTTAATGAACAACGTGCTTTGCTTAGTGAAGAAGAAGAGTTGCTAGAAGTGACAGCAGCTCAAATGGCAGGTTCCATCAGCAAGCTTCTAGAATTTCGTCGCCAAGAGCGAGAACGGATGCAAAGCATCATCAATGGAATGCTTGATGGTGTAATTTTGCTCAATGGCAAAGAGCTCGTTCTGACTAACCAAGTTGCTTTACAACTTTTTCATGCAGCTACATTTACCGAGCTTGCTAATCAATTAGAGCAAAATGAAATTTGGCAATTCATGAGCCAATTTCAAAAAGAACAACGCACGATTGGGCGTGAGATGAAGCTGAAAGATGGTAGGGTTTTTTCTATCACTATTTGGCAACTTGCAAATACAGGAGAATGGACTTCTGCGTTGGTACTTCATGATGTGACCCAGCAATATACTCTACAAAAAGAATTAGAACGGAGCCGGCGGCTTTGTATGGTCGGCGAGTTAGTTGCAGGGGTAGCTCATGAAATCAACACACCATTAACTGTTATCCTAGGCTATTCTCAATTGATGATGACACAAAAAATTCCACACGAACTGATGCATGATCTGGATACCATTTGCCAGGAATCTGTACGATGCCAAAAACTAATCCAAAATTTGCTTGGTTTAGCTAGATCTCGAACTTCTGAAAAAATGCCTATGGAAATTGCAGACCTTGTGGACAAGGTACTCGAGCTCAAGCAATATGATTTAAGAAAGCGTGCTATCAAAGTTATCCGTGAGTATAGCTCTGAACGGATTTTGGTACTTGTTGACCCAGGTCAAATTCAGCAAGTTTTTTTGAATTTGATCAACAATGCCCAAGATGCTATGGAACAACAGACAGAAAAGCGTCTGGAAATCCGTATTACATCAAAAGAAAATCGAGCGCTGATAGCAATTGCCGATAGTGGCACAGGAATACTGGCAGAAAATTTCGACAAAATTTTTTATCCATTTTTTACCACCAAAGAAATCGGCAAAGGCAGCGGCCTTGGATTATCTATTTGTTATCGCATCATCGAGGAACACAAAGGAAAGATTAGCGCAGCAAACAGATCAGATCAACGTGGTGCAATCTTTAGCATCGAATTGCCTATCGCTGTAACAGGCGAAAAGGGAAATCTGCAAAGCCTGATCATCGCTTCCCAACAAGAGTTGGTCCAACTTATTTCCTATTTTCTAAAACGCAATCAAATGCAATCCAAAGTAGTGATGAATGAAGAAGCTGCATTGCATTCTTTGGAAGCCACATCATACGATATTATCCTGTTGGATGCCACATGTTATCCAGATACTGTGTTGGAGCAATTCTTAGATAAAATGAGTAAGCAAAACCCCAAAAAGTCTATTGTCTTTTGCGACGACCGCTTATCTCCGCATATCCAAGACATTTTGCAACAAAAGCAATTTCACTTGTTGGATAAGCCATTTTCACTTTCTGAATTTGAAACCATGTTCAAAGGAGCTTTGCAAACTAAGTAAATCCTAGTTCTGCTGAATATAACTTTTTGAGGAACTCCACAACGGCAACTCAAGAAAATATTGTAACGAAGATTTGCCAATTGTTATATTGAGTACCCCAGAATTTGTTATATTGAATATTTCTATCACTAGAAAGGTATTTCATGAATCCCAAAATTTTATTTTCGTGTATTGTATGCTGTCTTATTTTGGCAACTGCTTTTTTATTTATTCCGAATGCCTATGCTGAAGTTCCTAAAGTTTATAGCGAAATTAAGCTAGACTCCGAAGGCAAGCTCTTTTTAGAAAAAGCCTCTGGAGAAAGATGTCCAATGGTACAGGGCCCAGCCATATACACAGCCGAGCAATTTACACAACGCATCACAGGAACAGCAAATGGTCTAAGCTTTGATTTTTCCTCAGCACCATTGTTCAACTTGGACGCTAAATACGCAAAAGAACTTGACGCAACGATGCACAAAGATATCAAAGCGTTATTTAGAAAACAAGGGGTTGGTCTTGGAAAAATAGATATTGTAAAAGTCGCTCCAGGAAAAGAATGGCTGGTTCAAGACAAAGATCAATCTTTGACTTACCATATTAAAGCAACAGCAGATAGCCTTACAGTCAATGTTCCATTAGATGGTATTTTATACTATGGTCTGATCAAGCCTGATGAAAAATATCCATATCCTGTATTTTTCCGCAGAGTATCCACGATTACCAATGGCAAAACAAGTATTGATATCACCAAAATCGGCGATAAATTTGACTTTGTCGGATGGCAAAAAAGTGGTTTTGGTATTATCGGCTATCGAGTGATTCGCCATGATGGCCAATTTCTTTATGATGGCAAAATTTCATTCCGAGGAACAGGACCATTCCAAGTAGGGACCAGCATTATTGTAGGCCCTTTTGTCCATCAAATTGAACCAACAGGGCTCATCATTTCTTTAACCACAAACAAGCCTGTATCTGTTTTGATTAGCCTTAGCAATGGCAAGATATACAGTTCTTCTGTAGGGACAAAGCATGAAATTCCTGTTTCTGGGC
>JAKLHB010000411.1 GCA_022710345.1 Planctomycetota bacterium | reverse complement strand
GACCTTGCAAAAACCATGACAGCGAAGCTGGCGTGGTTTTTGCCGGGGCATTGCTTTTGCGGCTGGCGTTCGTGGCGATAAAGGGAGCCGGTTTAATTTGATCCTACAAAGCAATCATCGATGCTCTAGTTTGTATTACTAGCCCTTCAAAAATTATTTCTAATACTTAGGATAAACAGGAATACCATATTTGGTGCTTAAATACGCCTCTACGGTCATTCGTTCGCTGTCGTTCAGTTTACCTTCGTAGATCAAAATCTCGGCAATATCGCCATCAAATCCAGCAGTAGTCTGAAAACCGATACACACATTACGAGCGACTGCAGGGAATGGATCAAGCGAGACGAAATATGGATTGCCTGTTGTATCAAGTATGGATTTGGTGCTAAGGACTCCGTTGATATACAATTCCAAATCTTTAGGATTCGTGCCCATTACAGCAGTGCGAATATGGGGAGTAGTAGGATTTTCTTGGTGATCCAAATAAGTATAAGAATGATGATGGCTATGATGCATTATATTGGGCACAGATACATAAAATGTATGCTCGTTTTCTGTATTTTCTTGGAAGATACTAACAACAAAATTGCCTTCCAGCTTGCTAGTCACGGTAAAAATAGTAGCCGCAGTAAAATTAAAATGCTTGGATCCAAAGAGTCGAAAATCTTGCCCCTTTTGAAATCGCACAGCCGGATGTCCCAAAATTGCTCCACTTTTATAGATTGGCCTTATGGTTTCATTGTCTGGAGCTATCGGAGAATTTCCCAATCCGGATTGATCTATCCAAATTCGAACCTTCTCATTATCTTGAGCCTGGATACAATCCGCAGCCAGCCATAGTCTAAGCTTGCTTAGAATTAGAAGATTACGCCATTCGTGAGTAGCACTATGAATTTTTTCTAATTTTTCAAGTCTTTCTAAAATTGTTTTTTCTGCTTGGGTTTGTTGTTCTTGTCCATATCCATTTAATATTGTTATAGCTCCAACTGCTAAAATAACCAAAATTAGCTTTTGCATAGCTTATTCCTATCTTAATAGCTCTAAGTATATGTTATACAAAGAGTTATGACAATTCCCTACTAACATATTTCTTAGACACCAACTGTCCTAAGTTTTTTAGAACAGTCACACAAATAACTTTCTTAGACACTAACTGTCCTAACTTTCTTAGAACAGTCACATGAATAACTTTCTTAGGCATTCGCTGGCCTAATTTTTCTTAGTACTGCCATAAATTATCATTCGTCTAAGTCTTTTTCCATAAATTTGTTAGCATAGAAATATACTCAATTTTTAGTCTGCAAGCAAAGTCTTAGGCGGTTGATTGGAGAAGTTTCTTAGGGCAGTTTCATGCCTAATTTTCTTAGACAGTGAACATGCTAATTTTCTTGGGGCAGCGGGGCGTAAGAATTTTCTTAGACGGGTTGCTGTCCTAATTTTTTAGTATGGGATTTTTTGATCAAGGGCGCTTTATTTTTATTTTGATCAAGGGCGCTTTATTTTTATTTTGATCAAGGGCACTTTATTTTTCTTCTGATCAAGGGCACTTTTTTCTTCTGATCAAGGGCACTTTATTTTTCTTCTGATCAAGGGCGCTTTTTATTATGGGGCTTTGATCAAAAATCAAGGGCATGTTATTTTGTCTGAGGATTTGTATCCTCATAATAGGATACAAATGTCTTTCTTTTCTGTCAAGCTTTTTTTAGGATTTTTTTGGATAAATTTTCTAAGTTTTTTTGGATAATTTTTCTTAGAACTCAAGGGCACTTTTTGTTATGAGCATAAAATTTTTTTGGTCTTTTGTTATGCGTATAATTTTTTTTTGGTCAAGGGCGCGTTATATGAAATTTTTTTGGTCAAGGTGGGTTATCTTGTCTGAGTAATGGATATCATATATAAGATAGCTTGGGGTTCAATCTTGTCAAGTGTTTTTTTAAAAAAATTTTTTGAATAAATTTTTTTTTTGTTATTATCAGTTTTTAAGGAAAGGATTTATTATGTCAAATTCATCTTCTGGTGATAAGCCTAATTTATTGGACGAAGTGAGGAATGTAATTCGGGTTAAGCATTATAGTTTGCGAACTGAGGAGACATACGTGCAATGGATCAAGCGTTTTGTGCTTTTTCATAATAAACGTCATCCTAAATATATGGGTGGCAAAGAAATTAGTGCGTTTTTGACGTATTTGGCTGTGGAGCAAAAAGTAGCGGCTAGTACGCAGAATCAGGCTTTGAATGCGATTGTATTTTTGTATAAGGAGGTTCTGCAGCAGGAGGTTGGTGTATTGGAAGGGATTACTTGGGCGAAGAAGCCTGAGCGGTTGCCAGTGGTACTAACACGGGAGGAAGTGAGGAGGCTTTTAAGTCATTTGGAAGGTACAAAATGGCTGATGGCAAGTTTGTTGTATGGTTCTGGGATGCGGCTTTTGGAGTGTTTGAGGCTGCGGGTGAAAGATTTGGATTTTGGCTATGGGCAAATTATTGTGCGGGATACAAAAGGCACCAAAGATCGGGTGACAATGTTGCCTGCGTCTTTAAAGGAGCCGTTGCAAATGCATCTGCAGAAATTGAAAGTATTGCATGACCAAGACTTGGAAGCTGGTTTTGGTAGTGTTTATATGCCGTATGCCTTAGAAAAAAAGTATCCGAATGCGAGCCGGGAGTTTGGATGGCAATATGTGTTTCCTGCTTCTAAACTTTCGGTTGATCCTAGAACTGGAGTGGTGCGGCGGCATCATTTGTTTGAAACTGTTTTGCAAAAGGCTATTAAAGAGGCTGTCCAAAAAGCTGGCATTGACAAATTTGTGCATTGTCATACGTTACGGCATAGTTTTGCCACTCATCTATTGGAGGATGGATATGATATTCGGACTGTGCAAGAGTTACTTGGGCATAAGGATGTGAGTACGACTATGATCTACACGCATGTTTTAAACAAAGGTGGCAAAGGTGTTAGAAGTCCGTTGGATTTTTGATACCCAAGGTTGATTTAACAAGACCACTGTTCAGGAGTTTGCAATATATAAAGCATCTTGGTAAGAAAAAAAGATAGATGTATTTTGCGCCTACAGGAGTTGGGCAAAGCCCTGATTTGACAAGGAAATCCAAGGATTTTGCTGCTTAAAGCATCGGATTTCTTTGTAGATGTTGGGCAAAGCCCTTATTTTACAAAGAAATTCGATGGGTCATTTGAAATAACCCATCGGATTTCTATTGATGTAGATCATGTTAAGTCAATATAATCAATCATCAAACCAATCAAGATTTTTATTAACTAAACCCAAGTTGCTAGTTGTTCAAAACTTGTAATGTATTGTTTGAAAAAGAGTAACAAGAAGATTGCAATAGTCGCTGGTAACACTTGATTTTTTTCTAGTTCTTCAAGCCGTTCCAAAATTGTTTTGAGCTGCATCGTCCGATTGTTGTGCATTTGCTATTGTCATAGCAACAATCAGTAGAACCTGTTTCTTCGTTGACACGTGCTGGAACACTTTGCACAATGTAAAACTTACCTTCACACTCCAATGTGTATGTCACATGCCGAT
Source organism: Planctomycetota bacterium (assembly GCA_022710345.1). Lineage (GTDB taxonomy): Bacteria > Planctomycetota > Uabimicrobiia > Uabimicrobiales > JABWCH01 > JAKLHB01. Next base: position 430 of record JAKLHB010000411.1, on the reverse strand, counting down.
TAACTAGATTCTCTACTCTTGAATTCATCATGATCTCCGTGTTTTGTAATCAATCCAGTATGCTGGATTGGGTTCATAGAGCGTAATGATTTTGACCAGTGGACGTTCTGGGTAACTGCATTGGATGTGGATCGGTCTACCTGACACTGTCCTTTCAAAGATCAAATAACTGAGTCCATATTTATCCTCTGGATAGTCTTCGATTACTTCTCCTTTGAGAAAGGCTTCTCGCACTTCTTGGACAATGATATGGCGAATGATGCTTTGGTCGACCGCATGTTTAGAAAACTCAAACTGGTCAGCTTCGATCTTTTTTCGTATCTTTTCGATCTGCTTTTCGTTTGCATTATTACAGTTATCAGACGTTTCCGTAACCAGCCAAAAATAGGATGGCACGTGCATGAGATCAAAATTTCGAAATGCAAGTGTT
>JAKLHB010000410.1 GCA_022710345.1 Planctomycetota bacterium | reverse complement strand
ACGAGCTTCCATTGCTGTTTTCGTCATGCTCTCAACGCGTTTTTGAGCTTCTCTTAGACTATCTTCATTGCCTCGTTTTTCCAGTTCATATTTGTAAGCTTGATCTAGGTACATCTGGCGGTAATCCCATTTTTGAGATAGAAATGTACCTGATACAACGAGATACACAGTGCTTAATACAAAATTGATTACGATAAATACTTTAGCAATCGTATTGCTCATGATTCAAATCTCCCTGCCAAGGATAAGTCAATTTGAACAAAATTCCAATAAAACTGTATTTTTTATTTTAGCAAATATATATAAGAATGGCAAGAAAAAATTCAAAATTTACTCAAGATGGCGTACTTTGTTATGGGTCATCTATCTTATCATCTTCATCTATTTGCCATTCAAGAAGTTGTGCTGTATTTTCTGTTGCTATAGCCTTGTGATAAATCACAGCTCCATCATTTTGTAAAAGATTCGTACCTCCAAAATGGCGATTGGCAATATCGCTGGATGGTCCCAGACTAAGGCCGTTACCTGGATGACTGTCCATGGCTAAGATTTTTGATCCAGGCATAGCAAACTTAGGTTTAAGGTACTGAGCGACAATCTGAGCATTCCATGCATACGTCAATTCTTTGGGATTGCTATGACTAGGACAATGCCATACGTCTTGGGTATGGAAATATTTTGAAATATTTCTAACCCAATCTAAATCAATATCTTGTTTTGCATACATTGGATGTTCCAATTTGTGGACTTCCAAACAACTGCCCCAATGCCGAAGATGGATTTGGCAAATAAATTGATTTTTTCTGTTTTGGAATTGCGATTTTATGCCAATTCCTAGTATAATACAGCATCCTATCATTAAAAACAGCATGATCTGCTGAATATAAGCACACATATTCTTTACAATCTTTCACTTTCTTGAAAAACTTGCATTGACAGTTTGTTATGACTGCGTAAATGTTCAATCGTCTAGCTACATGAAATTTTAATGGAAAGTGTTTGCTATGTGGCAAAAAAAATTATGTTTTTTTATTTTATTTTTATTTTGCTTAGTGTATGGTTTTGGACAAACCAAAGAAAAGCCCAAAGAAGAGCTTGGCATTGACGATTTTTTAGAAGATGAGATACTGGAAACAGAGCCTAGCCCAAGCACTGAAAAGCCAGCCGCTCCAGGCAGCCAAGACCAAAAGCCATCTGTCCCAAGTAGCCAAGGTCAAGCTGTCCCAAGTAGCCAAGGTCAAGCTGCTCCAAGCAGCCAAGGTCAAGCTGCTCCAAGCAGCCAAAAACCTGCTGCTTCTACTGCAGCACCAACAGTGCCACAAACTAGCCCTGGTTCTGAAAGTTCAACTTCAGAGCAAAAAACTCCCGTGAGGCAGACCAGCCCTGCAAGTACTTCTTCAGAGACTTCTAAACCAAGCAGTGAACAGCCTGCTCGCAAAAAAGTTGTCCCTGAAGATGTAGAGATTCCTTCTCAAACTTCGCGATCCGGAGCAAATACGTTCCGGTTTTCTGAAAATCAACGCAATACGCAATACATCACATTTTCTGGATTCGTTGGTGCTGGCTATATTTATAGAGATGAATTATTTTCAACAGATGCACTGGGCGACAAAAGCACGCATTTAGATGGCGATTTCTTTGATTTAAGAACTGCATTGCGAATGAATGTAAAATTAAGCAATGGTATAGAAGCTATGTTTGAATTGCAAAATGAAAGTCGAGAAGGCATTTTGCACCATACTTCTTTGGGCAATTTATATATCACCAATCGGCAATCCCCAAGTGAATGGGAATGGCACTTTGAAAGAGCCTACTTGCAAGTGGGCAATTTCCTTGTGGATGGATTGTCTTTTCAAGCAGGGGTCATCCCTTATAAATATGCCTTGAGAAGTGATGGAGGAGCATTTTTTTTAAACCTTTCCGAAGCAGAATCTCCATTTGCAACACGTGCAGACACGCATGCCATTGGTATTGTTGCTACATACCAGCCCAAGGAAGAAGTTGAATTTTACATAGATGGTTTCTATTTAGTCACGTCTGAAACAGGATTTTCCCGAAAAGATGAAACTGTATTTGGGCTAAACTTTGATTTGGATATGACAAAAAAGATTTATAATGAAGATGGAAGCACAGACACATTACCTCGTGTTTTCAATTTGTTGTTAGCCGGTATCCAAGGTGATAATAAAATGCCCATCTGGACTATTGGCATTGGAGCAAATTACTCATGGAGCGATGATCCAAAGGTATACATAGTCGAAAGTTATGGGGAATTATTATTCCAATTTGGTGAATACGAAGCCACGAGCAAAGAGCCTTTTGGGCATACACAAGACCAGGACCATCTGGCCTTGGGCGGCTATGTTGGAACCAAATTTACTTATCAAAAAAGTGAATGGATGCCATTTTTTGATATTTCCTTTTGGTATATTTCAGGGGATGATGGGGATTCCAAGCGTAAAGAAAATCATGATTTGGTCACTTACGAAGACATTGACAGCACCATTATCCTCGAAGACAATGACTATGGAATGGACATAGATTCTAACTATTGGGCCATTAAGTTTAAAACCGGTGTAAGTTTAAAGCCAATCACAAAAGAAGAAATGCGATTTGAAGTTCTGTACACCCATGCAAGAGCCTTAGACGTAGGCAAAGGCAAAAGCAAAGCCATGGGCGATGAACTAGATTTTCGCTTAACCTGGGAATATACCTCAGATTTAACCTTTAGTATAGTAGCTGGTTTTTTATTTAATTCTTCATATTGTAAAGACTTATATGATGAACTTGGTTCAGACGGCAAAAAGAGTACTTTTGTTATCAAAATAGAAAGTATGCTACGTTTTTAGAAGCATGGAAACCGCAAAGTATTTTTTTGAAGAACAAGCCGAAGATATAATCTTAGAGCATCTTTGCCTTAGTACTGGTGCGATTCCTCCCAAAACCCTAGAACAAGATATTCTAGCCAGGCAAAAACTGATGGCAAAAGGACAAGTGCCTGATCTTAAAAATTGGCTGATCAAAGAAGGCCATTTGACCCAACGCCAATTCGCTCAACTCATTCCAGGATATAGAATCGTTGCTAAAATTGGCGAAAGCAATCTAGGAATCTTATACAAAGCATTTCATTTGCAAATGAAACGTTGGGTCGTGATCAAATTGCTCAATCCCAAATTTGCGAAGCATGAAAGCGAAACCATGCACTTTTTACGCGAAATCTACGCGCTGGGAAAATTTGATCATCCGTATGTTTTAAGAGGCCTGGATTCTGGCAAATTAGGCAATCTTTACTATGTTGTCACTGAATATTTTGATGGTGCTTCCTTAGAGCAATATGTCAAGGCACACGGCTGTTTATCTGAACGAGCTGCATTGCATTTAGGATTGCAGGTTCTCTCAGCACTAGAACACCTGTGGCAACATGGATTTGTGCATCGCGATTTAAGGCCTGCCAATATCATGATTCGCAATCGGCAGATCAAGTTATGTGATTTTGGCTGGATACGTGCTTTTTCTCAAGATGCTCAAACGACCTTTCATCTTGCTCATGCACACTGCGAATTTATGTCTCCCGAGCAATTGAGCGGAGAGTCTGTAGATTTTCGAAGTGATGTATATTCTTTAGGGGCTATTCTGTATTTTGCCCTGTGTGGTAACATAATGCAGCGAAATATAACGCAAGATTTTGCATTAATCCAGACTCATTCAGCTAGACCTCTAAAAATTCCAAGGCCAAATATTCATGCAGATACAGAAGACATGGTAGCAAAAATGCTTCAACTTGATCCTAATGCAAGGTTTAGCAATGCACCAGAACTCCACAATACTTTTGAAACATTGTTGCAGCAATATTGCCCTTCTCGTCAACGCAGCGTTGTATGGCATCATTATGTTTTGGCTATCGTGGGCTTGGGAATACTCATATTTGGCTTAGGGCATTGGCAGTATCTCCGTACGATATGGCTTAAAATTTCCAGT
>JAKLHB010000041.1 GCA_022710345.1 Planctomycetota bacterium | reverse complement strand
GGCAAGCCCGCACCACATCCGGTGTTTCTGGACGGAGTTCATCAGCAATGGCAACAAAGCCCAGCCAAATTAAATGATGACCAATGTCTTGTAATTCCTCATTGGAGTATTTCTCAATCTTGGTGTATGCAAAGCCCAAGGTGCGCATCCCGCGTTTTTGGAAATCTTGAAGCTTTTGTTGAATTGTAGGCCGCTGTTTTTCAATTGACACTGGTCCTGAAACTGTCAGATAAGAATCGCAGTTTTGCAAAATGATTTCTGGAGCCCCTTTTACATGCAAGACTAAGCCATTTTCTTTTCCTTGCCCTAAGGTAGCCATATATTTGCGTTCTGTATTAAAAGGCAATTGCTTTTTTATCTTGAATTGAGTACGATAGCTAAGATAATCGAGTCCCATGGATTGCAACCACATTAAAATAGCGCCTTCGGTTGGATTGCCTAGATAATGGAGTTTACCTTCCTCATTTTTGCCTAAATGGGCAGTGGAATTTGCACACATAGCCTCAATGTATAGAGTATCAAAAGGCTTTAATGCGCTTTTTGAAAAAGGCAGTTGGATTCCTGGCAACTCACTCTCTTGCACACGCATTTCATTCAAAGTCAATGTGCCAGTTTTATCTGTGCATATCACAGTGGCGGCTCCAATCGTTTCGCACGCATGCATCCTGCGCACGAGCACATTGCTGGCAATCATCTTGCGCATGCTATATGCAAGGCTTAATGTTACGCTCATTGCCAATCCTTCGGGCACAGCCACTACAATCACGGTGACAGCCACCATGAAATACTTGAGGAAATCCTTGGCAACATCATGAGTAATCCATTCTTGAGGCACTAATGAAACATGGCCCATGCCATATCCCATCCCTATACCAATTCCAAATACAATAGCACCTAATCCAATGGATAATAACCATTTAGAAAAGCCAGTTTTTTCGAACCATGCAGGTAGCTTATAGTTAAGATTCAGTAATTCAAATGCATCAAACAAAATAGGAAGCCATAGAGGAATCAGCCCTAGGATGAGGCTTAAGAACATGACCTTGATAAAATACCATTGAGACAAGGTAAGCTCTAGATGATCCATAAACACAGAATACGCAATTAAAGAGAAAAAAAGGATTGTTGCAGCACCAAAGCCTACCACTCCAATAATTTTGCTCAAACGCGAGAGTTGGATATTGAGAGGAGTTTGGTCTTGTGTTTCTTCAGCAGCAGCACGTGCAGTTTTGCCGATCTCTGTATAATCCCCTACTTGCGTGATTTTAGCAACTGTACGGCCTTCGGCAATGGTGGTGCCTCGCAGCAGCATATTGGGGGGATATGCTGTTTCTTTATGAACACTGCCTGCATCAACAACTTTGACAACAGGCACGGATTCTCCGGTGAGCCTAGACTCATTCACTTGCAAGGAAACTGCATCTAGTACGTGGGCATCTGCTGGAATTTCTTCACCTAATTCCAATAAAATCACATCATCCACCACAAGGTCTTTTTTCGGGATCATCTCTAGTTGGCCATTGCGAAAAGTTTTAATCGTATCTTCGTCTCGCACTTGGTTTAAGACATCAAATTCTTGGTTGGCTTTGTATTCATTGATGAACGCCAACGTGGTGGCAAGTAAAATAGCAATGACAATGCCAACTCCTTCCCAATATTGGCCATCCATCACTCCAACCGCAATAGCAATGAATGCGGCGATCATCAAAATTCGAATCACAGGATCATCAAATTTTTCTAGGAATAATTTCCACCAAGGCTCTCTCGGCGGCGGAGTTAATACATTGAATCCATGTTTTTGACGGCTATTTAAAACTTGTTGATCAGTCAATCCAGTGAATGGAAAGCTGGATTTTAGTTCTTCCATAGATATTCCGCGTGAATCTGCGCTTGGTAGCAACCCAACGCGGCCTCCAAAAATAAAAACTAAATAATCTTTGGTCTTAAGCCAAGTTGTATATCTTATTTTAACCTTCTTTCGCAACAATGTCAATGAAAACTTTATAAGTTCATTCTGTAAGTTCTGTGCAAAGAAATTTGATTGGTAGAGTGCATCTCTTTATAAAACAATAAGTTGCTAGTTTTCTTACCAGCAAGTCAGGTTATCTATAAAAAAACTTGCAAATCTATACGTGAAAAGCTAGAATTAACCTAAGCCAAGGATTTGTATTTTTGGCGGGCACCAAGGATGGAATGTCCAGTTGCTCAAAAGGTTCGTAGCAACTGGTAATTTGTCATTTTTTGGATAATACTATGGATAGAAATAAATTAGGTCAAGCCTTGATCAAAAATGGCAAGCTCAAAAAAGAGCATTTGCAGATGGCTTTGACATTGCATGACCGAATTGGCGGCGATTTTGCTCCATTATTGGTCAAGCTAGGATATGCCAAAGATGAAGATATTACTGTGACGATTGGCCAATTAGAAGGAATTGAGACGGTTGATATTACCACTCTGGTCATACCTAAAAAATTGGTGCAATCCATTCCCAGAGATGTGATCGAAAAACATAATGTGATCCCAATTTCTCGTAAGGAAAACCAAATCACATTGGCAATGTCCAATGTGCATGATTATGCTGCCATTGAAGAAATCCAATTTTTGACCAGTTGCAAAATCGAGCCAGTTTTAGCATCCAGAGATGCAATTCGAAAAGCAATTGCCCAATTTTATTATGATTCTCATGAAAAACCCGAAGAAAAACCCGAAACTATTGTCACTTCAGAAGTCCCAATTGAAAAAATGATCGAAGAACAACCATTGGTCTTTCAGAAAGCCTTGATCCATTTGTTGATTGAAAAGAACATCATTGCGAAAGCAGATTTACTCAACCTTGTCAAAGAGCCCACGCAGCAATAAATAACATATTAAACAATTATCGTTGCAGGATCGAAGAAATATAGCCATGTATTCGTTGGCCTCCAAGACCTGGATGGGGGGCCAGCAATTTATAAAAAGGTATGCTTATGGAGATCATTGTCAAAAAGAACCTCTTGGATGAATTGCAAGCTAAAGGAATCTGCAACAAAGAAGAATCGGAGAAATTTCTCAATTCTTTGATCTCTGAAATTGCTCAAGGAATTCGAGTTCAAAGAATCAAGCTAGATGGGTTGGGCACGTTTTTTTCCACCAAATGTGACAACAAAGCTGTGCTTGAATCTGGTCTTTTCTTAGATCAAATTACGAAGACCAGTGGAGTAGATCGCTCCAAAATACGGGATGCTTTTGCGTTGCTAATTCATTTCATTAAAAATATGTTGATCAAAGGGTATGAAGTTCAAATCATTGATTTTGCTTCCTTAAGAATCGAAGAAAAAAAAGCGCAAGTCATCAAATCTGCAAAAAATGGGCAAAATACCATGATTCCTGCTAAAAAACTTTTAATTTTTGAAGCAGATAAAAGTTTTTTAGATCTCTGCGAACAAGCTGTCCGGTTCGAAGTAGAAGAAGAATTTCGCAAGCAAATCGAGCATATTCGTGCCGCAATTGTGCTTTTGGTTGTGCCTAAACGAGATTTTGCCATCAAAACTGTTGAATATCATTTTGAAAAATCTGGCTGGAAAATCAATACCTGTCATAGCATAGAGGATGCCCAACGTTTTTTGCAATTGGCCAAACCTCATTTAGTCATCCTAGACAGTCAAGTAGAGAAGCATCAAGAACTCTGCGAAATTCTCAAATGCAATGCGCGTACCAGCTTTGTGCCTTTGATCATGCTTTATCCCAAAACAGTGGAATTGGCTAAAACTGATGATTTTCGAATATGCGGCAATGATCATATTATTCAGCCCTTTGAAATTAAACAATTGATTAACTTAGCTGAATCTGTGGTTTGGAGGACTTCTGAAGAAGAAACTATCTTAAGACAAGAAGTCATTTTTCAATTTCCAACCATAGACAAACATATTGACCATTTGCATGAACTATGTAGTAAACTCTTTGCAGTGTCTGGGCTAGAAGAAGAAGGGCAAATCACATTCACTGCTGCTTTCCGCGAAGCTGTGGCTAATGCGGCCCAACATGGAAATAAACACCGAAGAGATCGTATGCTGGAAGTCCTCTACTTAGCAGATCAAGAAAAAATTGTCACAGCGATTACAGACAGCGGCAATGGATTTGATTGGCAAAATTATGTCCAAGTCAACCAAGCCAGCGATGCTGTTGGTCGTGCTCGTCAAAGCCAAAAAGAAGGCAAAATGGGCGGACTCGGGATCATGCTGATGAGCCGTTGTGTGGATAAAATCGAATACAATGACATTGGGAATATGATCACCTTGATTAAATATTTACAGCCTGCTGCATCTGCTACAGCCAATGTTTGATGGAGCCAGATCGTCTAATGGAAACTGTATATCCTGTGTATATTCTAGAACGTGTTTGCACCGAAATCATGGCAGAATGTAATAGAGCAGCGCCAGATGAAACCTTAGGGCGTTTGCTGGGATACCGTCTTTGCTGGCAAGGCACTTGCTATATCAAAGTAGTGGATTGGATTAGCGGCCAGTTAGAGACTAGCCATGTCCATGCTCGATTCACGCTTGCTGGCACTCGTGAAAGCGAGCTTTTTTTGGATGAGCGATATGGCAATCATACGCACAGACCCCGAGAAGTCGGCCTCTTCCATTCTCATCCATTTAATGCAGAGCCTTATTTTTCAAGCACTGATTACCAAACATTCTTGGCATTTCCTTATGATAGAATAGGGAATGTGTTTCTTCTCATAGACCCTTTATCTAGCTTTTTCAAGGCATTCGTTGTAGCCATGACTCAAAATCAAGGACAGAAAGACCTCAAACAAGTGCCCTGGATTAGCTATTCTCCCAAGATTCAAGATGCTTTCTGAATGTTTTGCTTTGTTGGGCTAGAAAGTAACCGACAACATCAATTGCAATTGCGGAATGGAGCAATGTTTTCTTAAGTGCTGTTGTGGAGTTTTCCCAAAACGTTATAATCAGCAGAATTTCCCTTATTGCAAAGGAATTGAATGCTATCATGGAACAGAAAACGTTGCAGGATTTTATAAATCAGGAAAAGATCGAAATCCCTCGATCATATCAAAGGTATTTAAGCTATCCAATCTATAGCAAATCTGCTACTGAAATTTTAATTTTAACTCCTCGAGGGGTTACCGTTGCATTTGAAATATATAATAATACATTGCGCAAAAGTCGTAAAAATAAAGGAGAAGATCAGGCTGATTTTGTTGAAGACTCTGATTTAGGTAATGCGAAAGAACCTGCTCTTCCTCAAGCAGAACCAACCCCCGACCTATCCGCTGGCCAAGAAATGCTCGTAGTGGAACCTATGGATTTCATGCCTCAGCTCAAAGAACAACTCGAAACTTTGGAACATCGCGGAATTGAATTAACACAAAAGTTAGCTCAATCGGAAGCTTGGCAGCAAAGTATCAAAGAAGAATACTTGCCTAGACGTGTGGCCACCTTGGAAAATTTCATGAAGCGATGGGCTAATTTAGAGAAGTTTTTGCAAGGACTTGCCACAGTCGAAGCCATACAGCAATTGGAAAATAAGGTCAAAGAATTGGAACAAGAACTTGCTGCATACAAAACCCGTTTAGCAGAATCAAATACTTTGCTGCTTGAAATGCAAGAACAGCAAAGAAAACAAGCCATGCATACTGAGCAAGATCAATCTGCACCTAGCGTATGGCCAATCATTGTATTAAAATGGCAGCAAGTCCGCGAGTTCACCCGCGCTAAAGTAAATGCCTGCAAAAAACAACGTATTGCCAATGTTCTGATAGTCTATAGTCAACAACTCTTTCATTGGATTTGGGTTGGATTGATTTGGGGTATAAAATTGCTATGGAAATGGCTCAAAAAATTCGTGCTATGGCTACGAATCCAGTTGCCAATTTTGTACCAATATTTGGGATTCAAGAAAACGTGCGGAATTGGACTTGCCATTTGTTTAGGACTCATACTGTTGATATGGCAGCCTTGGCATTCCAAGAGCGCTGAAATCAAGCCTGGCGAAACTTTCCATGGCAAACCAGTTGTATACCCCAACAAACCTGGTTCATCCGAAGTGATCTCTTTTCCATTGCCACAGATTGATCCTGCCCCAAAACAAATGCCAGAGAGCACATCCACGACTCATTCTGATTTTACCCAGCAACGCGAACTTCCTGAAATTACTCAATGGATTGAAGTAAGCCAAAGTTCAGACATCAATCGTAGAATGCAGGCTGCTGAAGAATTAGGCAAATTAGGCACGCCTGCTGCCAGTGCTTTGCTCAAATTACTTGCAGACCCTGAACCTCAAGTGCGCCATATCACAATCCAAGCATTGGGAAATGTGGGAAGCCATCCACCCAGTCGAGAAGCCCTTGCTCATCTAGTTGAAAATGAGCAAGAACCTATTGCACATCGCCGAGATGCTGCCCTATCTTTAGGCAAAATTGGGACAAGCAACGAAGTTTTTACATTGATTCAAGTTGCCAAAGAATCTCAGCAGGATGAAGAATTGCGGGCCAATGCAATTTATGCTTTGGTGCAGATTGGAGATGCCAATGTCGTAAGCCAACTCATTCATTTGCTGGAAGATCAATCAGCTCTTGTAAGAGAAGCATCTGCTAAAGCATTAGGGCATTTTTCTTCCCCCTTTGCGATTGAAGGTTTACTGCGATTGCTTCAAAACGAAGAAGAATATCCAGTGCAAGTGGCTGTTATTCAGGCATTAGGTAACATATCCATGAAGGCAAATACTAGTGTCCCGGCTTTGTTAATTGCGTATGAAAGAACAAAGACTATCCTTTTGAAAAAAGAAATAGAACAATCTATTCAAAAACTCAAGCCGAATTGTAGCCCTGAGTTGCAGGGAAAAATTGCAGAAATATTTAAATAATTTTAGTAATTAAAAAACTCCAATTTTTTGATACGTATATTCGCTCGTGTATTTTGAAAGGCATCTAGGAATTATGAGTCAGAAAGAATCCCTCACCACCCGGTTGGAACGTCAAGTTCAACCTCCCTCTTTGACTGTTCAACTTTGTTGTTTATTCCTGCCTTTTGTTTCTACGGCTGTCATTCTTTTAATTTTTTCCTTACTATGGGGAAAAGAAAAAGTTGGAGAATTGGCAGGGCTCAGTGTAGCATCTTTCGTTGGATTCGGAAAATTCATTGTGTTTTTGCCATTATCAGGCAAGCTCAACTATTCGCCATGGTTCTTAGCCGGTATGGTCAATTACATGGATTTAATGACCGCATTCATTGTCACCTATAATCTTCATTTACTCAATAAAATTCCCAAAATAGGCCCAAAGCTTAAGGACATTCGCAAAGACTGCTATTATTTACTTCAATCTAGCCCTTGGATGCGTAGAGTAGCTTCCACTATGGTCGTTCTTTTTGTTGCTTTTCCTGTATCAGGCACAGGCGCGATTGCAGGATCATTTCTTGCCCTCTTGCTAGGGCTTCCGCGTGTGCTTACGGTGATTATGATTGGAATTGGAGGATTTTTAGGCTCTTATGGTATGGCATTAGGAGCTATTTTGATTGGCGAAAATCTCAAAGGTTTGATTGAAAATTGGATTGTTTCCAGTGTGTTAGCCGCTATTTTGATTGCTTTGATTGTTTGGGCATCTTGGAAAATGAAAAAGATGATCCGCGAGCAAAAAGAGAAAGAGCTGGCAGAAGAAAAAGCAAAGTTAGAAAATACTCCATAGTGATTTGATTTTATTCTTGACGAACTGTATGATTTGAGCTACAATCAAATCATACAGTTTATGTTATCAATTTCAAAACTACTTTTGTTTTCCAAAAGGAGAAATACCCCATGCCACAACCTACTTCGGCTCCTGTGGTCAAAGGTGGACAATTTTTAACGTTCCGCTTAATGAAAGAAAAATATGGCATTGAAATTCTTAAAGTACGCGAAATAATCGGAATGATTGATATTACTCCAGTACCTCAAACACCTCCTTTTGTTAAAGGTGTGATCAATCTACGTGGAAAAATTATTCCTGTTGTGGATCTCAGAATTAAATTTGGAATGGACTCCACAGAATATAGCAAAGAAACTTGCATGATTATTGTGGATTTGAAAGCTAAACAAGTCGCGCTCATTGTAGATGCAGTCCATGATGTGGTTGATCTCAAAAGTGACAACATTGATGAGGCCTCTTTTGGCATCCAAATCAATACTGAATTCATTAGCGGCATCGGCAAATTAGGGAGCGAAGTCGTTATTTTGCTCCAAATTGACCGTATCTTAAGCAGTGAAGAATTCGTTGCAGTCAACACCCTTGGAGCATAGCATTCATTTTCGGAATAGATCATGGAAGAGGCAGAAAAAAGCGATATTTTTTTAAAACCATTGCATGACGCTGAATATCAATATTTACGTGAATTAATCTACCAATACTCTGGCATTAACTTGCACGAAGGCAAACGTGAATTAATACGGGCCAGACTTTGCACTCATCTCAAAAAATTAGGCATAGATTCCTTTCGTGAATATTGCAATTACTTAAAACAGACAGCATCTGCAGATGAAATCAATAAACTTTTGAATATCCTCTCGACCAATATGACTCAATTTTTTCGAGAAAAAGCCCATTTTGATTTTTTAGCAAACGTGCTTCCTGAAATGATTCAACGCAGGAAAAAGCAAGGAAGTGCGCGTTTAAGACTATGGAGTACGGCTTGCTCAAGTGGAGAAGAGGCATATTCATTAGGCATTATTGTACAAGAGACCTTGACAGAAGTTTCTGGCCATGTAGATGTCAAAATATTGGCGACTGATATTTCATCTGGGATTTTGGAGCGAGCGATCCTTGGAAAATACAGCAAAGAACGGATGCAAGATGTTCCTCCCCATTGGCGGGCTAAGTATTTTAAGGCCGCGAGAGATTCATACATCGTAGATATGCCTTTAAAGAATTTGATCCAATTTCGGCATTTAAATGTTGTAGGTCCATGGCCCTTCAAAGGGCCATTCGATATAATTTTTTGTCGAAATATGATGATCTATTTCGATAAAGCAACTCAACAAAATTTAGTAGAACGGTTTTCTGAGTGCCTTCAAGAAGATGGGCTTTTATTTTTAGGGCATTCGGAGAGCTTAGTTGGATTTGCCCCTAACTTAAAATATGTGATCCCAAGTGTCTATAGAAAGGTTTAAGAAAATAATTTATACTTTATTATACACATTCAAAATTTATTCTGTTGAGGAGGATTGCGGTGTATTTGGAATTAGCAAGAAAGTATCTGCAAAAAGCCCGAGCGGCAACAGGGAGCAGCAAAAAATATTTTGCAAATTTATGCCAAGTGTGTCTGGCCAAACAAGCTGCTAAGCCAGCAGATATTGGAACCACACCTCAAGAATTGGCTAAATTACAGGATGTGGCAGAAAAGAAAACTGCCGGTGCTCGTACTCAAAGGCTTCAAGCACCCTTGGAAACGTGCAAAAAATATTTGCAGCAATGCCGCGCTGCTCAAGGCGCATCGCGACAGTATTATGCCAATCTTTGTTTGTCGTTTTTGGCAAAATTTGCCATTGATGCTAAGGAAATCGGTAGCAACATGCAAGAGTTATACGGCCTACAAAATAAGGGATTTTTAGAAAGTGCAATCAATTATTTGCTGGAGGCCCGTAATGCTACAGGAACCCGACAAAAATGCTATGCTGATCTTTGCTGGGATTACTTGGACAAAGCAAAAGCAAAGCCTGAAGATATTGGTTCATCTGAAGAAGAACTCACTAGAATGAGCCGTTAAAAAAGGAGAGCAACTCGATGAGTCATGTGCTCATAGCAGACGATTCCCCATTTATGCGACGGGTTCTGAAAGAGATTCTTACAGAAGGCGGTTACACTGTAGTTGCCGAGTGCCAAAATGGGCAAGAAGCTATCAAAAGTTATCAAGAGCAAAAACCTGATTTGGTACTGTTAGATTATAATATGCCTAGCTTGAATGGGATTGAGGCAGCAAGAACCATTTTACAGCAAGACAGCGCTGCATGTATTGTAATGGTTACAGCAATTGGCAGCAAAAAACGCATTTTAGAAGCTCTTCGTATTGGAGTCAAAAACTACATCACTAAACCATTTGAAAATAGCAGCTTTTTAAACACGATTGGCAAAGTTTTAGGCCCTAAAGCACCTATTAAAGCACGAGCGAATGAGATGCAAGATGCAGAGTTCCAAGTTATTGGCAGCTTCTTTGGACAATATCTTCTTCAAAAAGGACTTTTGACCAAAGACCAACTGTTGGATGTCTTGGAGATTCAGAACACTGTCAACCGCAAGGCAGGTCAAATTGCTGTGGATGATGGATTGCTTTTGCCCAAGCATGTGGAGATGGTTCTTCGTATGCAAAAGCGTGTGAATAAATATTTCGGGCAACTCGCAATTCAGATGGGATTCCTCACTACAGATCAAGTAAATATTGTTTTGGATAAACAAAAAGAGCATTACCTAGATGTAGAAGAAATCATTGTGCGAGAGAAAATTTTACCTGTTGATCTTGTTCAAAAAGAGCTTCAAATTTTTAAGAGCATGAGCGAAGAAGATCAAGGCGTATTTAATATGCAGTGGGTAAGCAAACACATCCAAAACGGTTTTGTTTATGAATTTTTCATTGAGCAAACAATGAAATTACTAATGCGCTTGGCGGGCATCTTTGTGATGGAAGGCGAATGCCATTTTGACTCCAAGAAAAAGTTCACATCCTGTGGTATTTTAATCAAAGTTTCTTTGGCTGGTGACAGCCATTGGTCATATTTTTTAAACCTGAGTGATGAGCTAGCACAAGAAATCGCTCATGCTATGATAGAAACCGACAATTGCGACAATACAGGCGACCTTGCAATAGAAGCAGCGAACGAGTTTGCCAATATTTCGTGCGGCAATGCGTTAGCCAAACTAGATGTCAAGGGAGTCAAATTGGATATTACTCCGCCAATCACAAAAAGAATTCCTAGAGGTGAGCCTTTATCTTTTACTGACAAAGAGCAGGTATTGTGTGTTCCTATTTTAGTTCCAGAAGGCGAAATGGAATTACTGATTGCTGGCGTAGAAATTTTCCGCCCAGTTGAAGTGAAATAAGCTTCCAGCAAAATTGAAAGGAGACGATCTTGCCCAAGATATATCTTTCCATGCCAAATGATCCTAACATATCGCAAATTCGGGATGGTATTCAATCTGTTTGTAACAAATTAAGCCTTGAAGTTTTTCCTCCCAACCCCCAGGATTGGCAAGTTTGCATTGCCAATTCAGCCATTATTATCGTTGACATAACACCTGTTCCAGATTCTATGTTTTTGATTTTTCAGATGGGGTATGCATCCCGCTCTGAAAAGCCTATTTTGCTGATTGCGAACCAAACAAGCACTCCGCCTAATTTAGGACAACAAAATGTCCTCAAATATAATTTAGAAAATGTTTCTGATTTTATAGCCCAATTTGCGGCTAATATAGTAGCAGTTTGCCAGACGCAGCGTATTCGATACCAAAAGTATCCGAATATGCCAGACGCAACTGCAATGCAACCCTTACCAATTCTATTACCTGGAAATATGCGTGTGGAAAATTATGTAGCTCTGGCTGATAATTTTGTTGATGCACATCAATATGAGGAAGCATATCAAGAATATACTCGCGCAATCTTATATTTAGGGCAACAAAGTAATCTAGCAGCTTCGCATGCTTATATTCTCTTTAAACGCGGTTTTGTAGCCAAAAGAATTGGCCATCTAGAAAATGCTTTGGATGACTATAATGCGGCTATCCAACTGAAAGCAGATTACCTAGATGCTTACATAGCGCGTGGATTAGCCCTTTCGGAAATCCGTCGTTATGACGACGCTATCCAAGATTTTAAGAAAGCTGCGGAATTGAAACCTGATTTTACTCGTGTTTATGTGCTTGCTGGAATGATGCAACGGCTCAACCACAATTATGATGAGGCTATGGCTCAATTGAATAAAGCCATTGAACTCAACCCTGAATTCCATGAAGCATTTTATCAACGTGGAATTCTGCACAGCGATCTTCAAGACTTAGATAAAGCACTGGCAGATTTTAGCCAGGCAATTACATTAAATGTTAAATACACAGATGCCTATATTAAACGAGGGCTTCTGTATCTACAGTCGCAAAAATATGATTTAGCTTTAGTAGATTTTAATAAAGCCATCGAGCTTTCCGCAGACAATGTAGAAGCGTATCAATATCGAGGGCAAACATTATTTGAAAAAGGATACAAAGAGTTCCACGAACAAGCCATTCGAGATTGGCAAAAAGCCATTGAATTAGGCCATCCAGATGCTCGTGCCCTGGAAGAAAAAATACGCATCACTAGCAAGACCATCTAACATGCTTGATACCCATCTGCAAAAAATAGCAAAAAAAATAGGCGCATCAGAGCAAAGTGCTCTAATGCGCCCATAAGGAGATGCCAATTCAACAACATCTAAAGTTGCAAATGATGCAAAGCTTGTTGATGAAACCTTTTTGGGTCTTTGCATGAGATGGTTGATTTTGTCCTTGGCTATTTTGTTTATTTGTGAAATTTGTAGAACCATTTTTTAATGAGATTGGCCACTTTTTCTTGTGCAGAGAATCAGGCTACGGTCGCCAGGCTGACCACAGATTTGGCCATCTTTGGCAGCATTCAAAATGGCTTCAGCATTGTTTTCATCATGATTTTGCAAAATTGGATCCATTGTTGCTTTAAATTTGATACGGTCTTCCGATGTTCGATGCAAGCTAATTCCTTGGCTATAAAAGAAAATCGTGTGGCCTTCCCCTATGCTGAATTCTTGAATATTGGGATGCCACTCTTTCCAACGATGGCCCAATTGGTGCCCGATGTCTTTGGGCGCGAAAAATGGATTGCCTGGCAAATAATAGTACGCTGGCAAATGGCCCGCAGTTGTCAAGTAGAGCTTGTGCTCTGCAACATCCAGCATGGCCATAATACAAGAAACAGGGAAGACTATGTTTTCTTCTTGATAGATATTGTCTTGAACAAGTGCCTGATTTGTATCTACCAAGATTCTGTCCAATTGTCCGCCCCATAAAGGTATTTTATCTCTGATTAAACGCCGAAATTGCAGCATATACATTGTTGCAGCTAACCCGTTCGCCATTACTTGAGCCATCACCAAGATCAATCTGTGAGAATCCAAGGCAATAAAGTCAAAATAATCAGATCCGCCTTGCTCAATGCCTGGCTGCCATTGAAAGTTCATTTCATATTCTACAAAGTGGGGATCGGCTAGAGGAGGCACACTCTGCGGCAGATAATGTTTTTGAATCTCAGGGATATGGACGATTTCTGTGCCATTTTCTAAAAACGCAACTTTCCGAAAAAGTTTCAATTTTTGTTGAAATTCTTGCAAATCTTGGATTTTATCTAAATTTTGTACCAAAGCTGCCACAAAACCAGGAGATTTCAAAAGCCCTTGAATATTATCTAGGATACTACTATCCTGACGATTTTCATTCTCTTGTAGGCATTGTAAAAGTTCCAGAAGCAAGTCAAGCCGTTTCACAGAGCTTAAACGAGACAACAATAAAGGATGGCTTTGGATATGCTCTAAGAAAGTTGCGACAGTCATTGGCTGGATTTGCAATTGCTCTAATTGTCTGACTAAAGCTGTGTATTCTCCTTCTTGCAGTTGAAATTGGATGCTTTGTTCTGTCAATTGCAATTGGAGTGTTTCTTCTGCTGATTCCTGTTGTTCACGAGATTCTGCTTCTTGCTGCTTGGCTTTGGCTTCTAAGTTTCTTACCTGATCTCTGAGCCTTTCAATTTCGCGTTCTTGGGCTTCCGATGTTTTAAGCAAAATAGTGGTGTGCGGAGAAATACTTTCATCTTGGAGTGGGGGTGCTTGTGCATTGGCTGCTTGTAGTTCGGCTTCTAATTCTTGGATTCTAGCATGAAATTGAGTATTCTGTTCATAGAGAGCATAGAGGTGAGAATCTCTTTTTTGATCGTCTTGAATTTGAGTAGGGTCATATTGTGTTGCAATGACTGTTGTGAGGTAAATTAAAATACTACTGCCTGTATTCACATCCTGCATAGTTGTGCCCAAACTATAAGCATTTTGGGCAATATCTGAAGCAAGGTCAAAAAATAAAAGTGGGCTTTTAAAGCCTTGGATTTCTATGATCCAACTAAGATGTTCCTGCCAAGGTTGTTTTGGTGAAAAAAAAGAGAGCACTTGATCACTCAACCAAACCCGGATGTGGTGGCCGTAGGCAATGCCCATACTAGGGTGTTGATTTTTAGTGAAGATATGGATATCTCGCAAAGCTGTTCTTTGCTTCTTGGTCTCTGGATTAGCATGCCCGACGAGCAGGACAAGACGATTATGTTGTTTTGCGATTTCTTGTGTTTTTTGATAAAGCTGTTTGTATATACCAACTAAGCCCTGTACCCATTCCACACGGCTGGTTGCGCCTAATGGTGTACGATGGCCAGATAATGTATTGAGATTGTTGGCAATCCAATCTCTGACAATAGCAATTTTTCCAGCAGCCAAGGCGCGGTTGAATCGTTCCAAAAATTCTTTGAGATCATTGGGTTCATAGCAAGGATAGCCTTTAGAATCTTTTCTTGCAAGTTCATTGGCAAGCCGCTGCCATGGCTGAAAGAACACTTCGGGGGATATTATTGCAGATTTTTCCATCTCTCTTTCCTTGCTTGGACAAAAGCAACATGCGTGTTCAATAACTATGATGATGCATGCCTTACACAACAATCAACCTGAGTTTTATCCCTGGCTTTTCAGGTCTAGAATATTGGTGGCATAGCTAGATTCGGCTATTTCAGAATGTTGAGCTAAAACAAGTCGCACTAACTCATCTGGCCAAGCTCTGGGCAATTTGATTTGCACCTGTTCATGTGTGAACCCAGACAACAACATGCCATGATTATTTTGAATTTCCGCGCCGATTTTTTTGCTCAATGTTTTATAAAGATTGGCTGCAGGAATTCGTGGATTGATCAACAAAATTTGATGGTGGTGCGAGAACAACAAGATACGAAACCTATGTTGCTTTTGGATAAACAATTCTGCACAATCTAATAGTTCTTTAACGATTTGAATGACAGGGCCGCGATAGCCACATCTTTGCAAAAAAGATTGCACTTGCTTTTGCAGTTCATTCATGAGAAATGCAACATCTGCATCCTGATTTTCTAGAATTGCAATCAAAAATCCAGAATTGATCCAGCGTGATTTATGCACAGAGACGAGCAAATCGGATATTTTTTTAGGCATGGTGCATGCCTGCACAATCCAAAGACTTTTGGTGCTATCAAACTGAAGCTTGCCTTTAGCTGTTGGTGCTTGGGGATCCACAGGAGGAAGTTCTTGTAACCATCGAAGACAAGTGATTGCCGAACGATTGGGAGCAAAGCATTGCAATGCCTGGCTTGCTTTAGCTACTAAGGTTTGGATTGATAAATATCCAAAATCAATATCACACCACTGATTTTCTTGCTGGTATCGTTCAGGTAATTCTCGGATAGCATCGCCAATTGGTTCTACACAATACCGATAGACTTGCCGGCTTTCGTATGTGATAAACATATACTGTTCTCGATGGAAAAGCAAAATTAACTGCAGGAGTTCAGGAATCGGCTGCCCAGGCAATTTGGCAAGGTTTGCTTGATTGGCAAGCAAGCAATATCTACAGAATCCTAAATGAGCGTTGGCCAAAAATTCTGTCCAAGTTTGATTTTTACGGAATACATCATTTCGAGGCGTAAAGAATTCATAGTCATTGAGTTCATGGGAATTCCATAATTCTTGGCTTTGATCTTGAATGAGCTTGGATTTCATGGCCTCTGGCAAATCAGATAAAATCTGTGCATATAACTCGTGGGTCGTAAAGATTTTTGTAGGCTGCCAACTGAGGATATACTGAATTATGCCAGATTGGTAAGCTAACAGCTTTAGTATAAAAATATGCTTGGGAAATGCTTGTGTTATAGAAGTGCAATAATCTTGCATGATTCCACGCATCGAAACCAATTGCTCTTCTGGAACAATCCAAATCACAGCTTGAAAATATTGCCATTCCGTGGGAGAAGCAATAAAATATACTTTATCTCGATAGCGCTCTAGTAAAGGACCAAGCTGTTGTGTAATGTGCATAAGGTATGGAGAGCATACTACCAATTGAATTTGTTGTTCTTGAATTTGAGCTTGCCATCTAATTTTCTTTTCTTCTGCATATTGCTGGAGATCTTGCTCTAGTATCTTTGTGTACATTGCATTGCTTGGTTTAAAACCGATCTTTGCTTCTTCAATTTGGCGTTGACGATGCTTTAATTTAAGACTTATATCTCCTTTGTATTTGGCAATTTCTTGCTGAATTTTAGCCTTGATTCCTTGAAACAGAATGTGATTGCGTTGGTTGCATATTTCTGTGAAATGCCGCAAAATTTGGAGTAATAAGAAAGCTGGAACATGGATACCAGATACATCAAGCCATTGCAGCCTAGCATTGCTATGCCAGGTATCTGACTCCTGAGTAGCAGAGTATTCAATAAACCGTTCAAAATTTCTGAAAAAGCATGCCATTTGCCATGAATATTGCGGCAACTGGCCTAGCTTTAAGATATGACTATGCGCGATTCCAGAAGATGCAGCAATAGATATCTGCAACTGGGGCTGTGGGATTCGCCACAAAAAAGCCACAGCATCTGCTTTCGAGAAAAACACAGGCTCTGCAACAGAGTACAAAAGAGAAGCAAGCTTGTTCGATGGAGAGGTAACCCAGACTACTTGGCATGAGCAAGTTTTCCAAACACTGCTCAGTTGCTGGATGATCTTCGTAAAATCTAGGGCATTGGAAATACTAAGATCAATGATATTGCAGCCAAAACGATGAAAATTTTGTTCGTCTGTGATGTTTTTAGTTAAAGCCATTTGCAGTTTTGAGAGTTCCCAATTGCCCTGGATCAATATCCATTTAATCCGATCTCTTTCATCGTATTCTACTAAAATTTGCGTGCCAAATTGTTGTGCCTGGTCAAAGGATGCTAAGGCATCCTGCAGGTCATAGCTAATTTTTAGCACAGTAGGAGTTCGCACAATGTTGCATACTTCATCTACCAGAAGTGCTACCAGGCATTCTTGCTCAGTTTGCCACCGTTCAAATTCCTTGATGATAGGTGCACTAATCTGAAAGCATTTAGATAAATCAACCATGATTTGGGCATTGGAAAATGTTTTGCCAAGCTTCTGCATTTGCGGCAGCAGACTTGGCCTGAGGCTCCCTTGCACTTTCAGCAAAAAACGGTTGGATGTTCCGTATTGCTGGAGTTCATAAGTCAAGTGCCCTGTCCAAAATTCTTCGATTTGAGTTTTCTCTTCAAAAATACACAAATCTTCAAAAATGCCAGTCTGATATAGTGTGAAAAATGCTTCACTTTGACGCGCCATGAGCAAAATTAATGCATCCGGATTTTTTAACCGTGAACAAAATTGTTCATTGACTCCATGTAAGTAAGTAAAAACAGAGGGTGCGATTTTACAGTTAGGCTGAATTTGAATTACCAAAGGTTGATTATGGGCTAAATACGTGGCTAACGCATTGCAAAAATCTTTGTATTCCCGTTGCGTATAAACATTCGCATTGCAAACAAAATTTTGATATGCAGGCAGCTTTTTGCTTTTTGCCACCTTAGGCAATGGAGCAGTCCGCTGCGGCCTTTCTAGGATGACTTTGATTGTCTCATCTTTAGGATAAGGCCATTCTGTTTGGAACAAAAAAGAAAATTCTTGGCTAGGCAAAGCATCTATTGGAAAACGCAGCGTTGCCGTATTTCCAAGCAATTCCACGCTAGGCTCTCCAATTCCTTGAGCAAACATTTGAATCTTGGGTGACACCTCTGTACCTGAGCCAAAGCAAAAGCAAGGAAGGTCAAAAGCGCTGGGCTGACGGTCTCCAGGCACACTCAGCCGAATTTGATGTTGTTTTGGGAATAAAACAGGTGCATGATTGCTGGAGATTAAATCGAGCTTCATAGAAGCTAAATTGCCATTGGATTCTTGCAGTTTTGCTGCTAATCGTAAGCTTATTTCTTGAGTAGATGCTGGTGTCCGATCTGTTTGTTTAGTGGCATTCTCTCGAAATGAATTTGGGTCTAAGGCAATTTCTTCATAATAATAGCCTGCTTCATTGGAAAGCTTAGATTCTAAAATTGGGATAAATACTTCGATGGCCCATTTGCTGGGAGTAGCACAAGCTAAAGATAGAATACAATGTGCTTCTTGTAATTCACCTGGCCATTTGAAAGAAGTAATTGGAGAGCAAAACTCCTTGGTTTTGCCAAACCCTGCATAAAACAATAATTTGTTCGATTCAATGCCTTGTTGAATTTTGAAAAAATGGCTATATGCAAGAAAATTGGAGCTATGTTGCGCATGACCTAGAGGGATTAGCCCTTGCTCACTGCTTTCTACACTATACACAAATTCCCTGTCTAAGACAATAGGCATGCGCTGCCGCATCAATAGACCAAAATATGTTGCGCCTAATGATTTATCTTGCCCACGCGATGCTCGAACTGGAAAAGGTTGCTCCAGATCCGGGATAGAGCGCACAATCCAATCTTGGCCTTGCTTTTGCATGGAACATTGTACATAAGCATAATCCCGATGGGTTTCAGAAAAAGGCTGCCTTGGATTATCGCGTTGTTGCTGGAAAAGATAGTAAAAAAATAAAGCTTCATGTGGAAATAAAAAATCCACTCGATTGAATAAGATGTGCTTATAGTCGTACCAAATTTTCCTTAAATCAAAAAAATGAGCATAAGGAAGCACCATGATCAAGTGAATTTTCTGGAAAGGAATTTCCAAAGCCACTTTGTCATGGATCTGCTGCAGCAGAGAATCAAGGAAAAATGACACGCATTCAGGCTCAGTTTCAATCATATTCCAAAATGTATGGATGGGATATGCAGCCAAGTTTGTCTGTGAAGCTTGGAGTGTAAACATGTATTGATCTGCTGCCTGCTCTACGCTAATAGAACCCGGTAAAATTTGATAAGCTTCCGAATGACTGGCTTGTGGCCGTAGATAGGTATGAATACGATCATCATCTAAGACAACAGCCAATGTATATAAAGACTCCATACATGTTCCTCAAAATATGAAGACCAGTTGATATTTTTTTATATCAACCTAAATCGTCAGTTGAAAAGAAGTAGCAACATCTTAAGCTAACTAAATTAAGGTAAAAATTGCCGTAGTTGCCTGCCAAAGTCGGCAGAGGTAAGTCGTTCTGAATGTACTCTGGAATTGATAGAACTCTTGATTGTGAGTCCATCAAGAGAGGCCAACCAACATTTGAAAATTATAGTTTGTTTTTGAAAAAAGTAAACAAAATTTTAGTTCTTTTACTCGTTGCAGTTTTTGCAATTCCGATGCTCAATTCATGTAAAAAAGGCGAAGGCGACCCCTTCCTCAG
>JAKLHB010000409.1 GCA_022710345.1 Planctomycetota bacterium | reverse complement strand
AAAGCACTTGCATTATGCATTTTTATTGCAAGGATTGTAAAACTTGCTTTCTGTGTTACTATAGAAACCTCTGATAACGTTTTTTGAAGAAACTCCATAATGGCAACGCAAGAAGACATTGTTCCTTCCGCCAATTGCATTAGCTGGTTTTGTAAAGAGTTGTTAACTGGCATAGCGGCTCTCCAAAATCCTTGAGAATCAGTAAATTTTTTCTTGCGTATAAAGCCTTCTGATGATAATATATGATTTAGGAATATGCTACACAATTTTCTTGCAAAAAAACTATTGAGAGTTTGCAAGAACTGGCTATAATTTAAGAAGCCATCCTGTGCAATTTATTATTCAAATAATATAATTAACTTATTGATTACAAATATGTTATGAAATATTTCTAAATATTGTTCCTTTTTTGTTTTTGGAAAATGTATGATGTCTGAAAAAGTAACGTTATCTACAGTACGAAAATTTATGCTATGGGCTTTTGGGCATCCATCCAATGATCCTTATGTAAATCTCAACCTGGACATTGAATTTGATTCTGCTTTGGCATTTTTAGAAAGATATAACCAGCAGAGTAAGATAAAGATTTCCATTCATCATTTATTGCTCAAAGTCCTTGCAGATTCATTTAAGGACCATCCACGCATCAATGTCAAAATATTTGGAGAGGAAATTTATGCTCTGCCTTCTGTGAATATTGCAACACCCATCAATTTAGTGAAAAAAGAATGGAATCCTGGAGCCAATGAACTAGGGGTAGTCATTGTGCGTGATGCAGAGAAAAAAACATTGGAAGACATTGCCCAAGACATCAGTGGCAGTGTCAAAACATATCAAAAAGGCGGTACCACACTATTGCTAGAAGAAATCGTGAGATTTCTATATAAATATTTGCCTGATATTTCGTTGCGGATGTTTTTTAGATGGGTATCTATGCTAGGTCACAATCGCATCTTACATGA
Organism: Planctomycetota bacterium; assembly: GCA_022710345.1. Taxonomy (GTDB): domain Bacteria; phylum Planctomycetota; class Uabimicrobiia; order Uabimicrobiales; family JABWCH01; genus JAKLHB01. The sequence goes on along the minus strand of JAKLHB010000409.1, from coordinate 3,056 downwards.
CATCATGCATGAATTTATGGGCATGAGCACAATGTTTACCAACATTGGATCTGTGATTCGGCCCTGCCCTGGTGTGCACTATAAATCTGCAGCATTCACGATTCCCGATAAATTGGTGCATTTTAGCACTTGTTTTGGAGCTGGGCCATTAGAAAAAAAGGTATTTGTGGAAAATGACCAGCCGGTGATTAAATCCGTAATTCCCATGATGATCATTTTTGATCATCGGATTGTGGATGGCTTTCTCATCAGCCGGTTTGTGGAGGATTTTGCCCAACGCCTGAAGCAGCCTGAATTATATTATGGGATGCCCGGAAACGTGGGCAATCCGGCTATTGCTTCGGCAAATCCAACAGAACCCAAGGATATAAGCCAACAATAGCCTAGGTTGTTCTTTTTATTAACCTTTGGGCAAAAGATGGTATATGCTATGTCACTTTCGTTAACTTTGGATTTGGCAAATACCCTGGATATCCAGGTTTCCCAAATGACAGGTCTTCTTCAAGATCCAAGATATGAACAGATTGTGCAAGAATATGAATTGGATACTAACCAATGCCAGTTGTGGTGGGAGATTTCGCAGATATTATCTGAAATTTTGGCAAATCATGAATATGATGATCTTGAATTGTCACACTTCAAATTTGGGTTGGAAATCAAGCGAGTATTAGCAGCACATCCTGATAAATATAGTTATGTAAAGCAATTATTGGAACAATATGGCATTTTGCACCACAATGCCTATATAGGCAAGGTTATTATAGAGACTATGGAAGACATTCAGATGATCTACAATAGCATTGCCAAAGAATTGCAAAAACTCATGGCATCACAAACAGAAATCCAAGATATTGTGGATGGTACGGATAATACTGAAGAAGATCAAAATTGATGTATTCATCTGCCTTGACTCATAAAATTTGCTTTCTCATCAACAAAGGCTGATGATAATGTTTTTGAGAATATTGGCTTCCCAAAATCCGTGATTGAGACAAAGGTAGTTTGTTCATGCAAGATATTCTTCCACATCATAACGCTCATATAGATCCCTGTTTTTCATGGCAAAATCGCGTGATGCGATTGCTGTGGGGCATTGTATACGTTATGTTTTTTCGATTTTCGCCTCGGCCTTGTCATGCCTGGAGGGCCATGGTGCTGCGTTGCTTTGGCGCAAAATTGGGCCGAGGATGCCATATTTATCCCCAGGTGATCATTTGGGCCCCTTGGAATCTCCATTGCCAGAATTATGTCGGAATTGCGGATCGAGCAATCTTATATAATCAAGCATTGGTCTCATTGGGCGAAAATGTGGTGATTTCTCAAGGTGCCCATGTTTGCACTGGGACACATGATTATGAAGATGAATACTTTTCTTTAATTACCAAACCCATTTTTATTGGACCTAACGTATGGATTGGGGCAGAGGCATTTATTTTACCTGGCATCACAGTAGGGGAAGGAGCAGTGGTCGGCGCTAGGTCAGTCGTGACCAAAGATATTCCAAGCTGGACTGTATGCGCAGGCCACCCGTGTAAAATTATCAAAAATAGGATTTTGCGGAAGCATCATGATGCGCCAGTTGGCCAATCTTAAACAGACTCTATGCTCAATCAATGCTGGAAAATTTTATGAAGATTGTTTTGATCGGCAACTACAGCTTTGATAATCAGCAAAGTATGCAACGGTTATCCAATATTTTGTTTCAAGGTTTACTAGAAGCTGGGCATGATGTACGCTGTATCACAGCTCCATTGTGTTTTGGCAAGCTTCGGCCCTCCAGGTTTGGGTTGGGAAAATGGCTAGGGTACATAGACAAGTTTGTTCTTTTCCCTTGGCAGATTCCCAAAGCCATCCATCAAGCTGATGTAGTGCATATTTGTGATCACAGCAATGCAATGTATATTTCATGGCTAGGCCATACTCCTCACGTAGTCACTTGCTGCGATCTTTTATCTGTTCGATCTATGCTAGGTGAATTTTGGCAAAATCAGCTTTCTTGGACAGGCAAATGGCTGCAGAAATGGATTGTTAGAAGCCTGGACCAAGCGCAACATATATGCTGCATCTCTCAAGCCACAGTCCAGGATGCCCTGCGACTGATTCATGTAGATGCTTCTCGTGTGAGTCTGATATACTTAGGCTTAAATTATCCATACGCCCCTATGCCTCAATCCTCTATAGCAACTCAATTGGGCAGGCTCAAAATTCATGCTGAGATGATGCCTTTTTTTCTACATGTTGGTGGCACCCAATGGTATAAAAATCTAGCCGGGCTCATTCAAATATTTCGCCATCTCAAGCAATTTCCAACCTTAGCAAAAGCTCATTTGATTATGGTTGGGAAGCCGTGGTCATCTAGTGCTTGGGCTAGCTATATCCATGAACAAGGATTAAGCGATTGTGTCTGGGCATTCTCAAACTTGAGCAATGAAGATTTGCAAGTACTTTACAATGCAGCTCTAGCTTTGATTTTCCCATCCTGGCAAGAAGGCTTTGGCTGGCCTATCTTGGAAGCTATGGCATCTGGATGCCCTGTTTTTACAACCAATCGGATGCCTATGACAGAAATTGGAGGAGATGCCGCAGTGTACTTTGATCCCAATAATCCAATTGCAGCAGCAACGATCATTCATCAAAATTTAGGCAATTTAAAGGCTATGGCTCAAAAAGGCCTGATCCAAGCTACAAAATTTTCTACTGCTGAAATGGTTCAACATTATATCCAGCTTTATGAAAGGCTAAGCAGCAGTTTTCGATAAGCTTAATCTATTATGATGCAAATTCTACAAATCATTGCTTCCGTCAATCCAGCCGCTGGCGGGCCTGTGACTTTTTCTCAGCAGTTTGCTGAAAGCATGCTGGGTATGGGCCATCAGGTGGATACTGTAACGCTTGACAGCCCTAATGCTGATTGGCTTGCATCTTGGAAAACGCCGATCTATGCAGTTGGTCCATGTTGGTTCAATCAAAGATATTGTAAGGCACTCGTGCCTTGGCTGCAATCACATTCTCAAAACTATGCAGCAGTGATTGTACGCGGTTTATGGCAATACAGT
>JAKLHB010000408.1 GCA_022710345.1 Planctomycetota bacterium | reverse complement strand
CCTCAGATTATATTTCATTGTCATTATGTATGGGAACCTTTTCAGCGTTCGCGCATTTATGAAGTCAATGTTGGAGAAATAGAGGCAATCTGCCAAGCAGCCAGGCAGGCAAAAACAAACCGAGTGATTTTATTTAGTGATTTCCAAGTATATGGTCCTGGAGAAAACCCTACCTCTGAAAATGATCCATTGCAGCCTCAAACCTGGATTGGCAAAAGTTTTGCATTGGCAGAGGAGGCTGCTGCAGAATTCCATCATTTGGATGCAACGCAGTTTTATCATATCCGCAGCGCTGTGTTGGTTGGGCCTGGGATATTTGGAGGAATGAACAGCTTAGCTAAATTGCTGCACCAAGGCGTGTTGCTGGGCATGCCTCAGCATGCACCAGAAAAAATTTCATTGCTAGCCGGAAAAGATTTAACATTAGCCGCATTTTTGCTTGCCTTGGCACCCAATCCTGGGCATCGTATTTTTAATGTTGCGGCAAATACAGTGGATTTTTCTGCATTATTGTTCAAACTGGCTAGTTTGGTTCCTAAGGAAAAAATTTTAGGATACTCAACAAGACTGGCCACTATGATGAAGATTGGGTATCAGCCAGATATTCATCTGCCCCAAAGTTTACTGCGTTTTTTAGGCAAATTTTCAGAACATGCTGCGGATTTTTTGAATGCTATGTCTGCGAAGCCTAAAGATCCGTTGATGACAGAAAATGATATGCTCTACATCTGGAATATGCGCGAATTTTGTTCCAAGCGCATGTCTGATGCTTTAGGTTGGACTCCAGAATCAGCGGATCCAGAAATTGAACGCAGCATTGAGCATGCACAAGCCAATCATTGGTATATACGTAGAGAGGAACGTCCATGCCAAGATATGGAAACTCAATTCTTAGACAGTGCCACAGAAATGGCCCAAGCTGTGATGAATGCGCCAAATGAGGAGAGCCGTTATTTTAGTATTCCTGGGTTTAACGTGCACATAGATATCAAATCGCTTTGGATTGTCTTGGATCGCGGCTGGGGAATTTTTTGGCTCACATTGCTGCAAAAAAAGCCCGGGTCGGCTTTTTCATCCAAACTGCTTGATATTTTCCCTAAGCTAGGCCCTAAAATTTTAATGCTCATGCGTTATGAAAATCAACGTTCGGAAAAACTTTTCCCAAACCAAATCCAAGAACAACTCAAATGGCTGACCAAATTGATCGGATCCTTGAACCAAGACCAATTGCGTTTCTATTTTTATGTGCTTATTTTGCATGAAATGATTGCAAAAATGCATCAATTGCAGCAGGAGTATGGGCCATTAGCCGAACTCCTACCTGACAAAAGCTATGGGCTTTTGCTGGCCAGTGAAGTTGGAGATGTTGGCATTGTCTTGCATTCTCAAGATGGAAAAATTGCGGTGGATTTTCCCAGGAATGAAATCGAACAAATTCCACGGTCTTTTTCCTTAGGCCGTCGACTTGCTGAATTTCAGAAAATAACAAAAATCCATATAGCGATCGGATCACGATTCGATCGCTGTTTCAGTGATTTTTTATCCGGTAATTTTGGAAAGCAATTTCAGATAGGCCTGGGCAAAGAATATTTGCTATCTGATACAAGCCAGTATTATCAGACGATTGGAGAAGTGGTTCGGAAAACCAACATCAATACCTATGTTTTTCTGGATGCCCAAAACCAGATTGCATTTGGAGCATGCTTAAAAGATAAAAAACTAGCCATGCTAAACGCAGAGTACTTGCAAATGCTCCGCCAGTTAGCAGCAACAATCCAAGATTATGGAGAAATGGTGAAGATGATCAGCCAGGCTACCAATGGCCAAGAAGAATTAGCATTCCTCCGCATTTCAACTGTCAGGCGTATTCTCGCCGGAGTCATTGCTCCATCTCGATTCCGCAAGCTATTATTTAAATTGTTGCGATAATATCACATAATCAATTTTATATCGAATAGCCCTATCTGCAATAAGTTAAGCCAGTCAATGCTAATGTCGCACCACCAAAGATTTCTAAAGACAAGATGATCCAGCCTATGCTCTTTTCTTCGAAAAGCCGTGAGCAGCAGGCAGAAAAGCAAATTTGGTAACAAGTTAGCCATTATAGCAGACTGGTGTACTTTTTTCTAAATCTTGCCTGATCGGTATGTTAGCAAGGATGAAAAACTGGTTGATGCAAATTTAAATATTTGCTTCAAAATTAGTTACAATCAAAATAATTTTTGTGTTGCATTTTTCTGGAATTTCTAAAAGAAATTTGATTAAAGTAGAAACCAGGTCTAGTCTCATGGAGTTTTTTGATTTGTGAAAGGAAATGATTATGGCAAAACAATGGTTTTGCGGATTTTTGCTGCTCGGATGGATACTTACCATGAATCCACTCTATTCACAAAGCATCGAAGAACTTTGGCAACAGGCCACTAAATTTCAAAATGAGCAAAAGTATGTACAAGCTTTAGAAATAGTGGAAGTGATCTATCAACGAGCGCAAGCACAACAAGATCAAGCACAATGGAGCAAGGCTTTGCTGCATGTTGTGGACCTAAAAGGGGGATTGCATACCTATGAAACCGCAGTGCGGTTTATGATGGAGAATCCCTGGCCAACGGAACCTAAATATAAAGCTTTAATACATTTATGCTATGCCGCAATATTGTTTAATTATTACACCAACTATGCTTGGGAAATCAATTCCAGGGAAAAAGTATCATCTTCAAAAAGTATGGACCTGAAGAAATGGACTGCGCACGATATTTTTGAAGAAATCAACCATCAATATGGCCTTGCGTTTCAATATCGAGACATTTTAGCCCAGGTTTCGGTGTTTGATTTTTCAGAATACATTGCGCGGCAAAATTATCCGAGCGAGATTTGTGCTACTTTGTATGATTTTTTAATCACGCAATGGATTGCATTTTTAGGAAATACCAACACATGGAAGCCAGTTGAACTCAAAGAGAAATATCAACTGGACTATGAGATGCTGGCTAAGGCTCCGAGCGAACGCACTCGTCCAGGAGATGATTATTTCACCAATGTGAAAAATCATCCTATGCTAAGGTTAGTCTATCTGCTTGATGAACTCTATCATTTCAATATGGGACAAAAGCGATTGGGCTCAGCTTTGGAAAGCCAGATTCTGCGCATGGAAAAGCTGATGGCTGTTTTTGATAGCGAACAGCATATTGCTGTGTTCATTGAACATTTCACAGGCTTATTGGCTGAATTCGCCCAAGATTCATGGTCTTCTGCTGGTCAATATCAATTGGCAAAGTTGTGGCAAAAGAAAGGCGACCTTGCCAAAACAGTCGAAATAGCCATGATCGGCTATACCAGGTATCCCACAAGCTTGGGCGGCCAAAAATGCTTGTATTTGGCTCAAGCTATAAAAGCCCCCGGCCTTGAAATCCAAAGCATGGCTGTGGACCGTCTCAATGCCCCTTCGATTCAACTGAGGTATCAAAACATAAGCAAAGTGTATTTTAGAGCATACCTGTTGGATTTTGAGAAATGGTTTCAAACGCCTCGCAGATATCCTGGTAGCATATATAGTGAAGATGTATACGAAATTATGTGTAAGTCACCCACAAAATCGTGGAATGTTGATTTGCAAGACCTTCAGGATTATCAATGGCATCATACCTATGTTACACCAACACTAGAGCAACAAGGTTTTTACCTCATTGTTTGCTCAGCCCAAAGCGATTTTAGTACTGTATCCAATAAATTGGCAGCCGCGTATGTGATGGTGAGCGATTTAGTCACTGTGATCCATCCACGTGAAAAAGGCTATGAAGTTTTTGTGCTCAATGGAAAAAGCGGTGAACCTATTGCCAATGCCGAAGTAGCCCTATATCAATATAACTATGATAAAGGCATGCTTTTGATAGGCAGCAAGCTAGGCACATATAATGGCCGTGTGATCCTCGAATATAGTGGATATAGAGGTTCTTACTTTGTGGTGGCCCGCAAAGGAAACCAAGTTGCGTGGAGTCAGGATACTATTTATTTTGGCCATAGCACTGTCT
>JAKLHB010000407.1 GCA_022710345.1 Planctomycetota bacterium | reverse complement strand
AGTTTGACTGCGATAGGCCTTATCAATTTCATCAGTTGAAACTTGTACTTGGCCAGCAAAAGCCTTGCCTTCAATCGCTAGATAATCAAAGCTTGCTGTTGCAGGAATCTTGAAGTAATTGGGATTGACGCGAATCATTTGGTCGTAAAATGATTGTCTTTCTTTCAAATATTCTGCGTCGTTTTGCGCCATAAACCCTTTATTAGAAAGCGTTACCCATTGCAAACGATATTGAGTGTTAAATTGCGTATATTGTTCATATACAGTTTTAGTTGGAATTTTTATTCCTGCGGTTCGACTTTGTAGATATTTTAAGATAACCAATGCATCTTTGACCATCTTTTCCAGGGTACTAGGAAAAATGCCTAGATTTTTTAAGCGTTCTGCATATTCATCTGGGCCTGGTCGGAATGTTTGTTGTGTTTCTGCAATAAAATCGCGTACTTCGTTGTCGCCCACATAGATGCCCCATTCTTGAGCCTGATACAACAGCATCAAGAAATTCCAAACATCATTACGTGGCAATTTTCTAGCTACTATATCACGTTCTTTTGGAGTGATATGTTGGTAAAATTCCAATTCTTCTTCAATTGGATTCAATCGTCCTCGCACCAATAAATTCCATTTATTGGGGTCATTCAGACGCGCATCAAATTTTTCATCCAATTTTGCTACATCTTCGCGTAGAGAATAAATAGCATCCCAAATAGGGTTTTGCCAATAGAATAAATAGGCATAATTTTGAATATTTTCATCCAAACGTACTTTTTGAATTTTTTGTGCTTTTGGACTTAATTCTTTGACTAAATCATAAAATTTTTGCCAACGTTCCCATGCTGTATAGAATTCATTTTTGCTGACTTTTACTTTATTATACGCAAAAGAGCCTACAATTTCCATATTACCTGGGCTAAAAAAACTATAAAAAAGTGAGCCCATACCAAAGGAGGCCGCTATAATTGCAGTGACAAAAATCAGGAACGCCTTGTGATATTTTTGCATTTGCGTGAACATTCATCAAATCCCTTTAATAATTCCTGGTATATCAGGAAAAACGCAAAATTCTAACCTTTTGATTTGCGGAATGCTTGAATGACTTTGATTGCGCGTTGAACGCTGCGTGTGATTGCAGCAGACGTGATGGTAGCTCCGGATATAGCTTGAATTTCTTTGTCCTTGTTCAAAGCAGATTTTTTAAGTTCAAGCATATCCAAACTTTTACGATTGAATTGCTCTTGGAACCAAGGTCGCTTTAATGGCTCAATTTCACAGGACCACAAAGAAGCTAATTTCTTAGGGCCTGTGGAAATGCATTCTGTACCAAGCCCTGGAGTCTCTTGTTGATAGACTACTTCAATGGCAATGATTTGGTATGCACTATCAACACCGATCATTGTTTGCACAACACTAGAATAGCCTTGTTCACCAATTTGAATTGCCCAAGCTTGGGGCTGCTTTTGGGTATCTAAGCCAACATAAATTTCATACTGAGCAACATTAGATCCATTTGCATATTCAAATTTTTCTGGATTTCCTTGGATCTCCAAGCCTTTGAGAACCACGGATAAGGCTGCTTTGGTCTTTTCTTGATTTTTTTGTTGGATCGCATCAAATGTGATACTATATATCAAGCTGACACCAAAGATTGAAATGCCACTAATTGCAGCCAGGAGAAGACTGTAGTGCACTATTTTTTTTAACATGATCTTGCCTTTCTGGATAGCCTATTTTCGTGCACCAAAGACTTTAGGTTTTGTGTAGCGATCAATGAGTGGTACCGTGGTGTTCATAATCAAAATGGCATAAGACACACCTTCTGGATACCCGCCATACAACCGGATCACCATTGTGAGAATACCGATCCCAATGCCAAAGATAATTTTGCCTGATTTTGTAATAGGCGATGTCACCATATCTGTTGCCATATAGACTGCGCCGATCACGCAACCACCGGCAAGCAAATGAAACAAAGGATCGCCTGCAAACCAGACCCATTCAATACCACTGGCATTGGTAGCAGGATTGTACCAACCTACACGCACTGGCAATATCCATGCTAAAAGAGCGATCGTGGCGAAAATAGTAAAAGGTAAATACCATTTTATATATCCACGCCAAACAAGCACCAGTCCGCCTAACAAAAGAAACAAAGCGCTCGTTTCGCCTAAACTGCCAGATCGTGTGCCAACGAATAAATCAAGATAGTTTGTGGTTTCTTTAGTTTTGATTTTGGACCATGTTTCTGTAGCAGTCGAACCTAACATAGTCTGTTGTAAATTCTCTGGAAATTTTTTTTCTGCCACCATGACAACACTTGCATTAACGCTAGCTCGAATGCATTTGAGAGGTGTAGCGCCACTCATTGGCAAGGGCATACCGCTGATGGTGGGAATTTCTGCTGAATTTGGCCAGACTGCTGTCATTATAAAGCCAAATGAGGCTAAAACAAATGCCCTGCCTGCGAGTGCAGGGTTCCAAATATTTAAGCCAAGTCCACCGAATGCTTGTTTCGCTATGGCAATGGAAAATACAGCACCAAATACCACCACATACCAATACGTCTCGCATGAAATCACATACGCAAAGAGTAAGCCTGTGACCACTGCGCTTCCATCAGACAAGGTTATCTTAACTCCGCGCATTTTTTGGCAGATATACTCTGCCGCAATAGCACTAGCAACACTAATTAAAATAACCCATAGAGCTTTGATCCCATGCGCATAAATGCCAACTAAGCCAGCAGGGATAAGAGTGATTGCCACTGTCCACATAATCACTGGAATGCTGATTTTTTTATGAATGTGTGGTGAAGCACTCATTTTATATAATTTTGTTTCTTCAGCTTTTTTTTCAGAAACCGCTTTTGGTGGTTCAGTTACGGTTTTTGCTTCTTCTGCCATTCGCAAATTCCTTAAAGGATGGAGCTGCTTCAGATCTACCCAGTATCAGATACAGCTCATTTCCTATGGTTACGACGCACTATTTTTTTGCTTTCTGCCTCTGTTTGATCACTTGAGCTTTGCCAAATTTGACCCATTGCACAATCGGGCGATACGCTGGACAAACATAAGTACAAACTCCGCATTCCATACAATCCATGAGATTATACTCTTGTGCCAAATCCACGCGATTGTGTTCTAGCTTAATAGAAAGCTCGCTAGGCACTAATTTCATAGGGCAATGCTCTACACACGATCCACAACGGATGCAATTGGAATATTCTATAGATGGGGATTCTTCCTGTACCAAAATCCCATTCGTGCCTTTAGTAACTGGGACATCCGCTGAATATTGTGAAATGCCCATCATAGGCCCGCCTAGAATGATCTTTTGGCTATTGCCTTTTAATTCTGCAGATCGCAGGATTTTGGAAATTGGTGTGCCAAGTCGTACCAAAAGATTTTGCGGTTTTGCTACGCCTTCTCCTGTGATTGTGAGATACCGTTCTGTCATAGGTTCTTGGCAATACACTGCCTTGTAGATGTAATATGTGGTCATCACATTATGCACCACAACACCTACATCCATAGGCAATCCGCCGGCTGGTACATCCCTGTTGAGAATTGCTTTGATCAATTGCTTTTCTGCACCCTGGGGATATTTCACTTTCAATAGGTGCACGTGGATATCCGAACCATTGCCAGCAGCGGCTTTGATTTTCTCAAATGCGTCGGGTTTATTGGCTTCAATCCCTACATGGATTTCTTTTGTTCCAAGCATGGTTTGAATCAATCTTGCCCCTTTGATGATTTCTTCGGGAAAATCTAGCATGAGCCTATGATCGCAAGTGATATACGGCTCACATTCTACACCATTGATAATCAAAGTATCAATTTTTTTATCCTTGGGCGGTGAGAGCTTGACATGCGATGGGAATGTAGCCCCACCCATACCAGCAATCCCAGCTTCTTTAACAATTTTCACCAATTCTTCAGGTGTTAAATTTGTAATGTTATCCCTGCATTTGGACAAACCATCAGCCCAAGTATCTTGGCCATCAGGTTGAATGATCACTGCATCCACTTTTCGACCTAATGGATGAAG
>JAKLHB010000406.1 GCA_022710345.1 Planctomycetota bacterium | reverse complement strand
AAGTGGTGATGGTAATTGTACCCCCTTCGGGCATAGCATCCACTGCATTAAAGATCAGGTTGGTGAGTACTTCTCTCAATTCACTGGCATGGCTTAAAAATTTAGGCAAAGGATTATAGTGGGTGACAATTTGGATTTGCTTACCAATTGCCTCAACTTGGCTTTTCCATCGTGGCTCTGTGAGAAAAATCACTTCTTGAATAATTTCTTGCAAATCAATCATCTCTAGGGTTTCATCTTGTTTATTGCGTTGATAAAACTTTCGCAAGCGTTTGACAATATTCGCAGCATCTTGAGCAGCCATCCGAATTCTCTGAAGATACTCTCGTACTTTCACAGGATCAGAGATATAGTGAGGCATATTGAGCAATAGATCAGCAAATCCAATAATGGGTGTTAATGTGTTATTAAAGTCATGAGCAATGCCACTAGCCATTTCGCCCAAGGCGCGCAAGCGTTCTTGTTGAATGATTTGTGTTTGTGTGGTCTGAAGTTCACGAAGAGTGGCTTCTAATTGACGATTAATTTCGTGAGCGCGCTCCTCACTTTCTTTAAGCGCTACTTCAGCACTTTTGCGCTCTGTGATATCAAACATAATTCCAGCCAAACCTCCGATGGTCATATCTTTTTTATAAAATACAGCTTTGTGGAATAAAACATCATGTCGAGTGCCGTCTGCATATTTAACTGAGCTTTCATAAATTTGTCTGCCTGGATTTTGAAATAACTGCTGATCCATTTCGATGTATCGAGTGGCCAAATCAAAAGGAGCAATATCATAAGGAGTTTTATTCACAATGTGATCTTTGCTTAACCCAAGATAGTTGCTGAATGCTGTATTGCAACCAAGATAGATGCCGCGAGCATCTTTATAAAAGATAGGAACAGGAATTGCATCTAAGATCGCTTGAAATAGGGCTAATTGCTCAGCCAAATCTTTCTCATTCATAAGATTCATGCAGCAAATACCCATCTGTTGACAGGAGCAAGCTGCCTCTTTTTAAAGAATAAGAATCGCCATCTGCACGATACAATCGCCGATAAAGTGAGTAAAAAGTATCCATAGCAGAAAGTCGCAAACAAAGATTAATCATGATAAACGCTTTCAACAATCTACGTTAGATTTTTGAAGCTTTATTGGAACGGTATGGCTTATGCCACAGGGTGGAACGGCTCAGCCCAATGCCATTAAGATAAGGTTTAACTTAACAACATTAGGCTCAACCGGCTGTTATTAAGCAATCAAGTGATTATTCTAATGATTTTGCAACGCGGAAGCCTAAATAAATAAATCGAAATCCTGGTTCATTTTTACTACGGTCTGCGGATCTGCACACACTGGCATACGCACTCCATCCGCCGCCTCGACTGACCCGTTGTAATTCTGTGGCTCCACCAGTTGGGTTGATTTGTTCGTTGAGAGGATAATCTCCGTACCAATCCCAACACCATTCCCAAACATTGCCGTGAAAATCATAGATACGCCAAGCATTTCCGTTAAATAATTCGCCAATTGGTATTGTTTTTTCTCTATATAATCCTGTTTCAAAACCTAAATAAGGATAATTTCCATTGTAATTGGCCTGGAGTGGACTAATTTCATTGCCCAAGTTAAATGGTGTGGTTGTGCCTGCACGGCAGGCATATTCCCATTCTGCTTCTGTGGGCAATCGCATTCCAATTTTATTACAAAAACGTTGGCAATCATACCAAGAAACTTGTTCAACAGGCAATTGTTCACCTTTGAAATGGGATGGGTTATAACCTGTGATGGTCTGCCACTGTTGCTGGGTAACTTCGTGCTTTCCGATATAAAAAGGGCTGGGGAGCACTGCTTTAAATCTGCGTTCATCGCTTTTGCGACTGGCTTCGTCAGGTGGAGATCCCATCCAATAACGGCCTGGGGGAACTAATACCATAATAAAGGTGACCCCTTCCCTGATAAAGTTTTCTTCAGGCGATTTTTGAATCAGGCGAGCGTAGGCTTGGCGATAGAACAAAGCATGAGTCTTTTGATCTGCTAAAGAAAGTGACTCCCAGGCTGTGGTTGTCATATCCAACATCCATATCCCGCGGATATAATAGGAACATTTTTTCCAAAGATCTGGCGGAAGTCCGTAAGTATTGGCAGATCCCATTTCTGCTATGGAATCTTTTTTATGTTTTTCCCAGCCAGCCATGAGAGATGGAACATCTACTTGCGTATAAATGGTTTCATTAACCTGGACTTTTTCAAGATGAGCTTGCAAAGAACTAGCGATTTTTTTTGCGACCGCATCTGTAAATTTTCCCTCAAATAATCCAGGCATGCGTTTTTTCAATTGATCAAGCAATTGCAATTTTTTTTGGATTGGTGCTGCGAGAGTTTCGGGTTTAGCTTGGCGTTGAGATGCTTGCCATTCCCAGATTGCCTTAGTTTGTGCCATCAAATAAAGTTTGCCATAGTCTAAAGGAAAAATAGCTTTGGCAAGCTCTAATGGGTTTTTATCTTGGTAGTGAAATTCTACCTGATCATTCTGGAATAGGCTTTCTAAAAATATCACAATTTTCCATTGATTGCCAATTTTTTTCAAGTACACCTTATCCAAAATTTTCTCGCCATCGCTCAGTTCCATGATAGCAATTTGCCCATTTGTATACACACTATCTACTTGCAAAAAATGGGCGTAAACTACGCATGGTGCAGAGGTGAGCATTCCTAAATAAGTTTTCACATTTTGCTCTAATTCTTCTTCTGTATTGGCTGCTACACCCATGCTCAAAAGTAAATTCAAAAAATCAGCATATTGAGGCAATTCTTGCCATTTATTTTCCGCAATAGCTTGCCTAAATTTAGCAAATGGAATTACGATTTCTTTGAGTTCAGCGTCTTGTGCGTAATAGGGAGCACTGAATTGAGCCTGGAGCATCGCACGATGGCATTGAATGATGGCCCAAGGAATTCTAATATCTTCGTTTTCCAAAGCCGAAGCTTCTCTCAAAAAATACATGGCTTGGTCATATTCTTTAGTCAATACTTTGACTTGTCCACAAAACAATGGGCCTCTCATATCTTCTGTATTTCTGAGCCAAAATGCATGAAAATTTAAAAAGGCAACTTGGTAATCTTTACGCTCTAATGCATCGCGAGCTATTTTAAGATAATCACTCACTGCAAGAGGCGTTGGCAAATCACTACGCGATGCTTCGTGCACAGAGACATCCAAACGACGTACTACATCAGATGAGCAACTGCATACCAAGATACACAGGAAACTCCAAATCAAGATTTGGCAAAATCCAAATTGCATACATCCCTCCATGTTAGCCAAGCTTGGTTAAAAACGGTAGGTCATGGCAGTCTGAATCCGTAGATTAGTCCCACTTTCCATTTCTTTATAACTTGTATCCCAATAAGATAATTCCATGCCGATTTCCAAAAAATCTGAAAAACTATACACCACATTGCCAAATGCGCTCCAGTTGCGGGTCCTCTGGCCTCTGTCTAAGTCTGCGTTTTCTGGATCATCTATACCACATCCAACCACAAATCGCCAAGAGTCAAAGGGAGCAAATTCTAAGCTAAGCCATCCACCAGAAGACGAGATTTCTTTCTGCCGTGATGTATTGATACCTTGACCAATCCCTGCTAAATATGAATCCAGGTTTTTACCTGTCCAAAGTTCAGCCTTGATTGCCCATTTTTCTGCCAATGGAATGGCGATGTCTAACGAAAGTGACCAAGAGTCAAACGTATCATGACTGCCGTCGGGTTCTAAATCGTATTCTTCTTGCCCCCAATGTCCAGAAATGCCTACAACAATAGGTTTTTTGGGAATGATGGTATATTCCCAGCTCCACCGGCCTTGAATTGCAGGAAAGCCAGCATCTTCTCCGCTATCCAAATATTCTGGGTACAATGTGTTGGAATGACCAATCATACGTGTAATGGCAAATTCAAATATAGTTTTATGTTCTTTCGTGATTTCCAATCCTTTGGTAAATCTCACCTGAGGTCGCCGATAACCAAGGTTCCCAGCGTTGCATTGCACCAGAAAATTTAATG